>WJJU01000817.1 GCA_014729595.1 Chitinivibrionales bacterium | reverse complement strand
GCACTATTATGTCCGGCGGGAGGTGAATGATGCCTGAGTTACCCGATGTGGAAACTTTTCGACGATACGCTCGACGGCGTGGCCTTCATAAGCGAATAAAGGATGTCGAAATAGTTGATGAGCGTATTTTGGATGATATACCACCGCGAACCTTCCAAGCAAAGCTTCGTGGGCGAACCCTGGATAGCGCGGTACGGCATGGAAAATACCTGTTTCTTACCGCAGGTGACACACCCGTACTCCTGATGCACTTCGGTATGACCGGTAAACTTGCCTATGCGAAGGGCGAGCACGAAGATGAAAAGTACGACAAAATTCGGCTCAGATTCGAAGACGAGCATGCCCTGATTTATCAGTGCCGTCGACTCTTGGGGAAAGTCGGCTTGGTCGGCGCAATCGATGAAGCGGTTGAAGCGCTTGAACTGGGTCCCGACGCACTCGCCGTGAGCGCCAAGGCTTTTAAAGATCTGCTTTCTTCCTCTCCCGGCATGGTGAAATCCGTTCTGATGGATCAAAAGCGCATTGCCGGTATCGGTAACATATATTCGGATGAAATCCTGTTCCACGCCGGGCTTCATCCTCGAAAAACCTGCAAGGAACTGAGCGACAACGAGATCGGTAACCTTTACCGGGCTCTCAACGAAGTGTTGAAGACCGCTGTTGACGTAAAGGCCGATCCATCTTCTCTACCAAACGATTACCTCTTGACCCATCGTTCGAAAGAGGGTAAATGTCCGCGATGTGGTGGGAGCGTCCGGGCGATTACGGTTGGGGGACGACGAGCGTGGTACTGCCCCTCCCGCCAAAGCTGATACGGCACAATCGTATATTTCCTATCATTACTATCTTACCGGCAGCTATGACGTATGGTCGGCTTGTGTGCCCTTTTCGAGGGTTTGCGGGATGCAGAGGATCTTCACCTATCAACGATATCTTCTTTTTGTAAACTATTTCGCTTTCCGTGTAATCATCGGCGCGATTGCGCTCTCGTGGCTTGTCCCGGAAGCTCTTCGCTGGACCGACTCTATTTTAATCGGCTCGACCACTCGCCTTTCGCTATATCTAACGATAACTTTTGCGGCGTTGGGTGGGCTGATTGTACGGATCGGACGCGAGCTGAAAAATACGGTGTTTATCGTAACAAATGATCGACTTGTCTTCAGAACGCCTTCATGCGTGCGGAGCATACTGTTTGAGGAGGTTGAGCGGTTCAGGTGCCGCCGGGTCGGGTGGTTTGCCGGGTACGGAGAGTTGCAAGGCGAAAAGACTACTATTCGGCTTCCCGCTGTTGTGCGGGATCTGTCGGGTATGGTTTCTTTGATACGGAGATTTCTCGATGAAGCGGGTAGAGATTCATCATACGATCGGAAAGAGGTAGAGGCATTTGTTCTCAGGAGTAGGGTGAACGATCTCAGCGAAGAACGTACGTTTGAGTCGATGCCGAGTTTGCTTTGGATCATTGTCGCCACCACGTTTTTCAGTTTTGTCGTAGCCTTTCGGATCTGGCAATTGCCCGCACTCACGGCAATTGCATGGTCTCTCGTCGGGGCTGTCTTCCCGGTTGCCTCCTATCTTACCGCGAACAGATTAATCTCCGCGATGACGTACCGTCGGATGAGGGCCGGCGATCCTCATCCGGAGTCCCTCGAACCGGAGCGTTTTTTTGTGAGCGTAGGTGCTGCTGCCTTCATAGCCTATCTGGTTCTGGGAATCGCTTTCAAAGCATGCTGCCGTAGTGGGGGGATTTCGTGATCTCCATGCCGGTGCCGCGCGTCACGTGCAAACAGTGGAGCCGGCTATGAGGGACGACGATATGCACATGGATTTTCGATTCACCAGGACACTCTTCCTCCGCGATGGAACCATTACGCCGTCGCTGTTTTGTGCGCCGATGGTGGGTGTGACACATTCGGCGTTTCGACGTTTGGTTGCCGATTTCGGCGGCTATGGGGCTCTCTATTCGGAGATGTTGTCCCCGACTGCGCTCATGCACGAAAGCCTTGAGCATTCGCCATATCTTAAGCGCCGTCCCGAAGAGGGAAAAGTTATTTATCAGCTCAGGCTGTCGGGAGCCGAGGATATCGCGAAAGTGATTGAACGCCTTGCGGAGGTCGATCCGTTCGCAATCGACATCAATCTTGGTTGTCCCGCCCCGGAGATACGAAAGCGGGCCGCCGGCGCGGCACTGTTCAGGGATGTGAAGCGACTGGAACAAGTCTTGGCGGCGGTACGAAGTCGTTGGGCCGGGCCACTGACGGTAAAGTGTCGCCTTGGCGATGATTCGCCTGAGTGGAGAAGCGAATTCCTGAGGCGTCTTGTCGTTTTTGAGCGTTGTGAAATCGATGCCGTAGCGGTTCATCCTCGGTTTGTCTCGGAGAAACTCAAGCGTTACGCTCGCTGGGAAGTGTTCGAGTGGATCGCAGGCGAAACGTCAATCCCGCTCATAGCAAACGGTGACATCGGGGGGGTGAGTGATG
>WJJU01000816.1 GCA_014729595.1 Chitinivibrionales bacterium | reverse complement strand
CGTTTATATCCCAGTCCCATCCGACAATAGCCCTGTTTTCGGTGAGCGACATACCCATTTCATTCACCGCATCATCAACCTCTTCGCTTCCCCCCCGGAACGTGGGAGCAACCATCGACATACTGTCTCGATAGCCGAACAAGGTTAGATAGGCATGGGATTGGGGAGTAAAGTCATAATCCGCACGAACAAGGTAGTCCCAATAAAATGGATAGGCCGTGACCCCAAAATTATAGTCGATACGATCGATACCAAAGCGGATAATTTCACCAATGAAGCTTCGCCGCGCGGAAGCCAATACCGATGCTTTTTCATTTATTGGGCCTTCAACAAAGAAAGAGCCGTCCATGGAACTAAGGTCGGCGTAACCGTGCCACCGGTCGGTTTTCGGCCGCCTGCCGGTAATCTCCACGACACCTGCAATCGACGATCCGTAACGCACGCCGAATCCGCCGGGATAGAAATCGACCGATTCCAGGGCTTCGGAATTATACGTCGACTTGATCCCGTAATGAAACACCTGAGATATCTCGACACCGTCAAGAAGGTATTCGGTATCCCAACTGGGCGCACCGCGTACAACAATGTTGCCCAAGCCGAACGAAGACCGCGCCACACCCGGCATTGCCTGAACGACCTTGACCGCATCGCCTCCAAGACCGGGAACCTTTTTGACTTCTTGGAGAGACAGCGACCGTCGCGAGACCTCTTTTTCTTCTCCCTTTCCGTACACGACTATCTCGTAGTCCGAATACGAGAGGCGGCGCAGATAATATTTAGCCTGCAGTTGCTCGCCGGGATTAATTGTCTCGGTCTCACGGAACTGCTCGTAGCCCGACAGCGGAGCGGAAACTTCGATTTCGCATGCGGGAAGCGAATAGAACGTGAATCGACCGAGTGAATCGGTAAGCGTTACCAACCGGTCTTCTTCGAGATATTGCCCGTCGAACGAACCGATACGCTCCCGATATGCATCGAATGGTACGTCTAGCGTTGTATCCGAAAGAGTGTCGATGAACGCAATCACCACCATGGCGTCCGCTATCGGTTTCCGGGTGCCCTGTTCAATAAGACGACCGGTGAAATTCGGGTAGCGCTCAATTTTTTCGACAATCTCGTCCAGCGAGAAACGGTATTCGTACTGAAGCAGCACCGGAACCGCTTCACCGGACCCCAGGCGTGCGGGTGAAAAAACGAATTGCCGAGCCGCGGCGACGGCATTGCTGTCGAGGAGCGGATGCAGTCCTTTGACGACGGCGGCACTGTCGACATGACCCCCGTCATTGACCACCAAGTCCATGAGCACGGTACCTTCAATACCTTTGCCGTAAACTTCTTGCGGGTAGTCCGCCTCGACGAATCGGGTCAGCGATGGCATGACCGCGATAGCATCCTCGGCGTCTTCGGTAATCGTTTCCTCCGGAGAGGCTTCGGCGTCGTCTTCGGACTCTCCCGTTTCTTCTGCCGTTACTTCCGCGAGTTCGAGTGTCGGTTCCTCTTCGATGTCGGTGTTCGCTTGTTGTGCCGCGATTATGGCACTCAGCAGAGCTACCGCTATGAAGCCGTTTTTAAGCATCTCCGTCTCCTCCCTAAGAGAACAATGAAGCAAAAAGTTGATTCGGTTTAGAATTTTAGCCGAGCATAACAAATCGTATCGGGATGACAATCCATACCGCCACCGGCTCTTCTTCACGCATGGCCGGCTCGAACTCCATCTCGAGCGTCGCTTTCAAAGCTTGATTGGCGGCGTCGAATCCCAGGTCGTTCAGCGCAAGAGCCTTCTTCACTTTTCCGTCGACGTCGATCAAGGCCCTGATTTTAACAACGCCTTCGATTTTGTTGTCGAGCATGTCCGGGGTGTACTCCGGTTTGGCTCTCTTTTTGTATTTTGGCCCCCGGGTGACCGTCGAAGTCGACACCAGGCGTCCTTTGATGTCGTCTTCGGTGGCGGTGAGCGTATCGAGCGCCGTATTGAGGGTGTTACCTTGTTTGCCGATAACCGCATCCGCGAGTGAACCGCCTTCGCCGATGCCGCGCGAATATACCTTGCGCAAGCCGTAAACACGACGCACCTTTTTTTTAGATACGGGTTGAGGCGGGGCCTTCTCGTCGGTTTTTTGAGCAAGAATCGGCTTGTCGGTCAAATCGAGCGGTTTCTCGGCCACCGCGGTCTTGGGTGGGCGTTGAACCGGTTTTGGGGGCGCTATTTTCTTGGGTTCGGGCCGTGTAACAATGAATTGAGTGCGCATTTGCCGTGCTTTGGCGACAACGCGTTCTATGCGCGGACTTATGGTATTCATGTGCAATCCGAGCGCGATAAAGGAACCGACAACCAACGGCAGTATGCCGGCGAACAGCCGATCATGCCACGCCGCCGAGGGGGGAGAGGCAAACTCTCTTTCGGGATCTTTCGGTCCGGGGGACATATATGCGTTTTCCATACTTATCCTTCCTGCATAACCAGAATGGTAAAGTCGTCATATCCCGCCTTACTGCACGTGTACATTACTCTTTTGACAATTTCGAATTCGATCTCTTTGTCGGATTGGATCATAACCTCACGCCCCGGGGGATCGGACGATATTTTCTCTTTTTGTTGGAGCATCCAGTCATACAGTGAAGGCAGTGTTAAGGAATCACCCGGAACAATCGTTTCGAGTGCGGTGATCATCGTACCCTCCG
>WJJU01000815.1 GCA_014729595.1 Chitinivibrionales bacterium | reverse complement strand
GTACTCACATTCTTTTTTATGCTATGCATTTTTTACAAAAACACACCGAAGGTCGTCCCTTCGTCTTGTATGGAGCGGCAGAGAATGCGGCCGTTCATTTTCTCAACCAATGTTTTGCACTGGTACAGCCCGATCCCAACTCCCTTGTCCTTGGTCGTCGAGAAAGGATGAAACAGCCGGTTCTCGATGAACTCGGGCGACATGCCCATCCCGGTGTCGGTCACACAGACACTTGCCGAAAAGCGCGAGAAAAACGATTCCCCGCCGCCGAACACCCTCTTGAGCCTATCGAAATCACCATCGACATCTCTCGTCTCGATCGTTACTTCACCACCCCTCGGCATGGCCTCTACGGCATTGGTCACTAAGTTTTTGAGAACATAAAATAACGAATCAATATCAAGCAAGACCGACCGCGTCGCCTCGCACGAAATGTTCAAGTGAACCGTATCGCCGGCATAAAGACCGGAATTTTCAATCACCCGCTCGACCACCTCGTTCACCGTTGCCCACCGAAGCTCCAATTCATGCTTGGGGGCCGATCGAAGCTTATCGATCAGGTTCTGTAGATTATGCGTCGCACTCCGCAGCGAGACAAGCAAGCTTTTCTGAAATTCCGGTTTGTCGATATGTTTTTGCGCATTCCTGGCAATCAACGAAAGGGTGCCGACTTGGTTTTTGATGTCGTGCACGACAAAGGATGACAAATGCGAGAACGACTCAAGCTGTTTTCGTTCTATTTGCTCCCGTAAGATGCGATTCTTAAAAAGTACGTCGCCTATTGAATTGGCGAACACACGTATCAGTGATCGGTCCTCTTCATCAAAATCAGCGCCCGCCTTTCCGCGAAGCGCAAGCAATCCCAGCAGCTCTCCGCGAAGCCCAATCGGAAAAACGATTCGAATCTTCAGTTGACCGAGAAGCTCCCGCTCTCTTTGTGTGCAGGTTGACTCACACTCCTGAACGTCCACGATCCGATCCCCGCTCCCCAGTGCGGTAATAAGGGCGCTGTCTCCCTCGAAGGCGGCGTCGATCAAAGCCGACTGCTCCGTATTGGCCTGAAGCACAAAGTTTCCGTCACGCGAACTGCGCAAAAATACATAGGCATTGTCGACGGTAACGGCGTATTTCATATTCTCGATAATTTCGATGATTGTGGCTTCGACGTCCATGCCGGTCATAAACGATTTATGCAAACGGAAGAATTGATCGCGGTAATCGTACTTATTTTGCGCGTAGAAACGACTGTTAACGAAATCGACCACACGCTTGCGCATATCGCCGGCCCCCAGTATCAGGACCGAAAACAGCGCTCCCGAGACTATCAACAAAGCTTTTGAAAAATGGGAGAAATCGATACCGAAAGCCCTGAATACCATCACCGTCAGACCAACACCTAAAAAACCCGCCCCGACCAAAAACACCGAAACCGACGTATACACCGCGTCGCGTGGAACCGACACCAATTCCGTCCCGAGCCGATATCTCAGCATACCAACAAGCACCACCGGATAAGATAATCCATAAACGGCGGCCGCCAACTCCACCTGAGACAATTCAAGTGTTCGGTAGAGGAGTATCCTTCCGGCAAAATATGCCTGGAAAAAGAGTATTGTTCCCAGACCAATAAAGCAGAGCCGACCGATACGCCGTTGGTACAATTTTGCATATCTGAATGTGTTTTCTAGAACGAATAAAGCGTATGTCACCAGAGCCAACTGCAGCACCGGAAGCACGACACCGCTCGGCGCGAAAACCAAGGTCTTCCCGGCGCTTCGGAAAAGCGAAGCGTTTCCGATTCCGGCAATGATTAACAACACCAATACGGCAACACCCGCGGCAAGCGACATGAGCCCCTGCACCGAAAGGCTTAGAACACCCAAGCCAATCAATGCCCGCTCGGACCCGGAATGCTCACGCATGAATCGGCTCACCAAAAAAAGCAGCAGTATTGCAATGAGCATGTATGAGACCGAAAAAACGGCGGGAGCAAAGGCGCGAGGGACAAAAGTTCCTTCAAAAAAAGAAAAGGCCGCAAGTAAGTGAAGTGGAAAAAGCACCGCCAACAAAAACAATGGTATGGTGAATACATGACGATACCTGCGGAACTGTACGAGCGTACCCAGCGCAAGGTTTGCGGCGGCCGAGAAGGCAATGAATACGGGTGGATCCATTATCAGGGATGTGCCCTTTGCTGTTTCGAGGTTTCCGTAAAAAAAATGTAAGGGAAAGTAATGAAACCCAAAATACCATGCAGGAGTTGAGCGAATCAAGCACATTGGACTTTTTTTTCGTAGCTTGTAGGTGCAACCGATTTGAGACGGCATACGGAAGCGTCGGCATGGTCGACTGAGATACATATATTATTAAGGCAACGCCGTCGACAGGTCGTAACCGCCACCCTGGTCGCTTACAACGGCGGCGCAACCACATTTTGATTCCACATTCTTCTGATTCGGCGGCAAAAACCGAATTATGGCTGAATGTCGGTAGACTCAGGGACGATACCCGCCTGATTGGCAGTCTATGCACCAACGGGTTTTTTGTGAATTTTGGTATCGATATTTGCACTTATTCCGCAATGGAAAAAGTATTTTTTTTGTCGAAGAACGGCGCAGAGTTTTTGAAGTCGAGGTCGATGCGCATGGTCCGATAAGCGTGGATTCGTTTCCGCTCATAATGTCGACCGATAGCTTGAAAGGTTCCTCAAAGAATCTTGCGGCCCTTTCAAGATGCTATCAGAAGCGATTTCCACCGACGGTCCGGCGAATCCGGAATACTAAGAGACACATTCAAAATGAGCCGCTACTCAGGCCAACCGCGAGGACTTGTCTGTTTCGCTGCCTCCTAACCATATCGCCGAAGATATGCCTCGTCTCCCGCTTTGGGGGATCACATCCAGGGCACCTCGCTGGGCCTTCCCGACATAGCTCATTCTGAAAGCGGCTCGAAGTTTGTTTCATTTATTTGGGTCGGGGGTCACCGATGCGTCGAAAGTCTGCACGCCGCCTCGTTGCGGCGGCGGTTATACTTGCGTTGCTCGCCTTCCTTCATTTCGTATCGCTTGGGAAGCGAAATGAGTTTTGGAGTGCTTTACAGAATTATGGGCATGTACCACTCTTTGCTGTTCTCACCGTCTCATTATTTCACTTTTGGCGAAATACCATCCAAGTTCCCCGAACTTTTCTCTACCCGATAGCCTTCGGCTCGGCAATGATTCTTGGCCTCTTGTCCGAGATTGCTCAGGTGACCGGTCCTCGGGATGCGGAGTTGTCGGACCTTTTGCGTGACGGTTTAGGATCGGCGGGTGCTTTGGCGCTTATGTTTTCGCATGACCGCATTCTGAAGCTCTCACGGACCATTCGCTTTCTTGCCCTATTGACCGGCGTTGTTCTACTTCTCGCCCCGCTGACGAGAGTAATCGTCGCCGCCGTTACCCTCACCCACCGCAATAAGAATTTTCCGACTATATGTTCGTTCGAATCCTTATTGGAAATGCGTGGGCTCAGTGTCGATAATGCTTACGCTGAACGTGTTCCGCCACCGCCGCGGTGGAAAAAGGCGTCGGGGCGGAGCGTAGCCGCCATCACCTTCCATAATGCGGATGACTGGCCGAGATTCGGTTGGCCGAACCCATATCCCGATTGGCGCGGCTCTGATACGTTGACCTTCGAAGTTTGGTCCGACATCGATTCCAGTCGCCCAATATTCGTTCGAATCAATGATCTCGATCACAACCATGCGAGCACTGACCGCTTCGGCCGACGGATCGAAATCACTCCCGGAGCGACTACCGTCAGCATTCCCCTACAAAGCGTCGCCCAAGCCCCACAAGGACGTACCATGCGGATGGATCGGATTGCCGATTTGACCGTCTTTGCGGAGCGTAACGCCGAAGAGTTTATGTTGTACTTCGATAATTTCCGTCTTGAATGACAGGTATGAATCCAAAGTTGCTTTAGCGATCACCAAACGGTTTTCGCTCAGCGGTCTTTGTGCGCCGTCATTCTTTATTGGACGTCTCACTAAAATTAATATCGCTTTTCCGAATCCGCTTATTGCGGAATTGCGAATATTCACATATCGCCTCGCCGATAGTAAAACCCTCTCGTCAACCTCGTCAATCCAATGCAGTCAATCGCCGTAAAATGCGGTTATGCCGCGGCCCATCGCCTGTAGTCACCTCCGCCGACACCCGAAAGCCGAGTAAGGGGAACGTTTTTCCGCCGTCGCCGTTCACTCCTCCCGCCCCGAAACTACGGTACTTCCGGCCGGAAGGCACCGAAGTTGCTCCCCTTACAATTGTGGTGTTGATCAGTCAAGATCAACAAAGGTGTTGGATGAATATTTAAATGCACGACGGCGAAACCGCCGGAAAACCGGTCCGCGGCGTTATGCGTGGAGGGGGACACCGAAGCGAACGAACCGCGATTACGAAATGGAAGGGTTATGATAAGACAATATACGGTCGGCGGGTTACACGAAGGTATCGTTACGCGATTTAAATCGGAACGAATGATACGGGCGGCGCCGTGGCTCCCGGCGGTTGACCCCGCGGTCGCTCCGGCGACGAGCGACGCCGACACGTACTTTACAGAGGAAGCGCATCGAACGGCGCCGACAATCATGTCGTCGACCTTTACACGGGCATCCTCGATAGCCGGTGACATCAAGAGAATAATCGCTTATCACGGCCCATGCTCTCTGCATCAATTGCAGAGACGTCTTCGCGAAGATTGTTTCGGGGCGACGCGAATAGGTCTGATTCAACTGTACCTGGTCCTAAGGCGTATAGATTTGGACACGTACGCCAAACGCGGCCGCTACTATCGTTCGTGTTGACCGTACGGCTTGAAACCTCGACCTTTTCCTCCTTTACCAAGCTCGCGAAAGCACCAACGTACGCGCCCGGCGCCGGTCCATTTCGGGGTAGTCGTATCGAACCCGACATTTCTTAGGCACGCCCCGACGTCTTAGTGCTGCGGCATGCCGTCGAGAACCGGTTTCGTTCATCCGCATCTCCCATTTGTTGTTCATCACACAAAAGGAGTGGTACCCCTATGGAAAGCTACGATATAAAAGAGATCACCGAGGCCGGCGCCTGGGACGACTATGTGGGAAAACACCCACATACAACTCCCTATCATCAATATGCATTTTGCGAAGCCGTCAGAAAAACATATCATCATTCACTCAAGTGGCTGGCCGCCTTGGCGCGCGACGGGACCATTGCCGGGATACTGCCTCTCTATCGCGTCGGTAGTTTCCTTTTCGGAAACGGTTGGATATCAATCCCCTTTTGTGATTACGGGGGAATTCTCGCGCAGAGCGACGACACCGCTTCTTTACTAGCCGCATACGGCACCCAGATCTGTAACGACACCGGCTACCGTTATCTTGAGCTACGACAAACGGTCCCCCTTCGCTGCTTCGACGAGCACAATGATGGAAACGAATACCACGTTGTAAGAAAGGACGCAAAGGTCCGTATGCGACTCCCGCTGCCTTCACGGGCGGGGGATCTTTTTGACGGATTTCCGTCAAAGCTTCGCAGCCAAATTCGACGCCCCGGAAAAGAAGGTTGCACCGTCCAGTCCGGCGGACTTGATCTGCTCGATGATTTCTACGCGGTGTTTGTGAGAAATATGCGCGATCTTGGATCGCCGGTCCATTCAAAAAGCCTCATGAAAAACTGGCTGCTTCTGGCTCCAAAGCACACACGTCTCTTTGTCGTCTACAAGAACCGTCTGCCGCTCGCCGGATCGTTCGTCGTAGGATCGGGAGATACGCTTGTAAATCCCTGGGCTTCATCCGATAAGCGTTTCGGCCGCATCGCGCCCAACATGCTGTTATACTGGGGGATGCTGGAATACGCGATCGAATCGGGATATCGCTTTTTCGATTTCGGTCGTTCAAGTGTAGGCGAAGGTACCTATCGATTCAAAGCGCAATGGGGGGCGCAACCGGAAACCCTTCATTGGTACTATACCTACAAAGACAGTCCTCCGCCGGAGCCCGAAAACGACGGTGAGCGGAAAGCAAAATTCTCCGCCGCTTGGCGTAGCCTGCCTTTGTGGGGGACACGCATTCTCGGCCCTTTCCTTCGTCGCCAAATACCACTGTAAGGGTTGGCAAGGGCATCCCCCTTGCCGACCGCATTTTTTGCGGCGACACTGAGTACGGTGTCTTCTGAAACGCAGGCACCGGATTTGCTGTTAATTGCAGAAGCAAACATTCGAGCACAAGATGGGGGCCCATGCTTATTCACCACTTTTTGGAAGACGCCGCGCGACGGTTTCCCGACAAACCGGCGATTTGGTACCGGGAGCGATGGATGAGCTACTCCGAGATTGAAGAAAAAGCGAGCCGTTTGGCGCGCTACTTACGGGAACGTGGTATTTGTAGAGGTCAACGAGTATGCCTGCTACTGAGCAACTCACACGATTATATCATATCGTACTACGCTATTCTTAAAGCCGACGCCGTCGTCGTAGCCCTCAACACCGACTGCACCGCGACATCTTTAGAATATCTAATCAACAATTCGGAAGCGCGGGCGATTCTCGCCGCTAAAAAGTATTTCAAATGTCTGCTGCCGGCGCTCAAAAAAACCCCTGACATAACGACGGTCGTCGCGGATGCTTACTTTCCGGAACAATCGCACAAGGAACCGTCGTTCGAAACGACGACATTCGAGTCGGTTTTTCGACAAATGCCTCGTCTGTCGACGATTCCGCGGACGATCAGTATAGATCTCTCGTCGATTGTTTACACTTCCGGAAGCACGGGTAAGGCAAAAGGAGTTATGTTGTCGCATCTTAATATTATTGACAACACAAGATCCATTATTCGGTATTTGCAACTTACGCGACATGATCGAGTCATGGCGGTTCTTCCATTCTACTATGTTTATGGAAGCACGCTGCTCAACACGCATATCGCCGCGGGTGGCTCGGTCGTTATCGATAATCGGTTCGCCTTTCCGAACACCGTACTTCATACGATGAAAGAGCAATCGGTAACCGGATTCGCCGGCGTGCCTTCGACTTATATGCTGTTGCTCTCAAATTCTTCGCTTTCGGAATTCGCGCCGTTCCCCAACCTTCGGTATGTTACTCAAGCCGGGGGCCACATGGCGGTATCGATTCAGGAACAGGTAGCAAAGGCATTCGCACCTGCAAACCTTATCGTTATGTATGGCGCAACCGAGGCGGCGCCACGCCTTACTTGGCTTCCACCGGAGCGCCGGCCGCATAAGAAAGGGTCGATCGGTATACCTGTACCGAACACAGAAGTCTTTATTGCCGACGATGACGGGAATCGTCTTCCACCGGGAGAAATCGGCGAAATAGTAGGCAGAGGATCGAATATAATGATGGGTTACTGGAAAGATTCCGAATCGACGGAGAGGGTTTTGAAGCACGGAATGTACTATACCGGAGATTTGGGGCGGATGGATGAAGAGGGATATCTGTATGTGGTCGGTCGCGCCGGGGACATGCTGAAAATCGGCGGTAAACGCACAAGCGCCAAAGAAATAGAAGAAGCGATCCTCGAGATTCCGCAAGTGCGGGAAGTTGCCGTAATCGGCATCGAAGACCCGGTACTCGGAGAAGCGCCTAAGGCATGCATTGTACCCCGGAAGGACGGTATTCTTGACGGCATCGATCTCAGACATCTCTTGGCAAAACGCTTGCCGTTATATAAAATCCCGAAGATTGTTGAACTACGCACCAGTCTACCCAAAAATCAGGCCGGTAAAATTCTCAGATCGCGGCTGCGGGAGCAATCCTAAAACTATTGGATCTCGCGCCGCCCATAACTATCGACTTCGCGGTGACTACGCCCCGCGAGCACACAAGCAGGAGGTCGGTTATGTCTTTCACCGAATGTGAAATTAAGGATCGTGTAAAACGTTTTATCACCTCCTCCTTTTTGCTTGATCTTAACTCATTTGATTTCGATGACGACAGTTCGTTTTTGGATGCCGGTATTGTTGACTCAACCGGCATCCTCGAGGTAATCGCCTTTTTGGAAACGACATTCGGGATCACCGTCACCGACGATGAGATTACTCCACAAAACTTAGATTCACTCGGAAACATCGGCGCCTTCGTGGCTCGAAAAACACTGTCGCGGGCCTCCAGCATAGCTTAGCGTGCTCCTATGGCTATTTGCAAAGCCGTCCCGCCGGCGGCATCGCCCATAACGGCGCTTAACCTGGTCAACGGCCTGACCGCCTTATGTGGAGGAACCGATGAGTGCCGTACGTTCGCCGCGGATATATGTCGTGTGTTTGGTGTCGACTATTGTTTTTTGCTGTCCACGGGAACGGCGGGGCTATCATTGCTTTTGCGTGCGCTGAAACGGATACATCCGGGGAAGACCGAAGTTGTCATACCGGCCTTTACCTGTAATTCAATTCCATCCGCCGTCGCGCACGAGGGTTTGACATGTCGACTTTGCGATGTAAACCCATCAACTTTGGATTATGATTATGACCGCTTTCCTGAATGCCTGAGGGAATCCGACCACATTCTTTGCGTCATTGTACCCCATTTGTTTGGACTACCCGCCGACATTGAACGGGCCTCCGCAATTGCGCATAGCCACGGCTTGGCGGTAATAGAGGATGCGGCCCAGGCATTCGGAAACGAGATACGGGGAAAAAAGCTGGGTACGCAAGGGGATGCCGGCTTGTTCAGTTTCGGAAAAAGTAAGGCCCTTTCCACCTATGAGGGTGGTATCATCGTCACCAATAATGCGGTAATCGGAGAGCATATTGCACAAATTGCCCTCTCGCTTCCTACTTATTCAATCACCGAAACGGCAAGGCTGATTTGCGGAGCCCTTGCGTATGCATCCCTTTTACACCCAAGAGTTTTTTGGTTGCCCCGCGGCATACCGTATCTGAGATTAGGACGCGTGACGCGCTTTCAGCCTGAATTCGTGCCCGCCCGAATGACGCCGTTTCAAGCGGGACTGGCACGAGGTTGGGAAAGAAAAATCGAACATTTGCGCAGTGTCCGAAGAACGAATGCTCTGAAATGGGCCGCCGTATGCGGCCGGAAGCACTACCATACGAATCTCCTAGTCAACGAATCCAAATGCGGGCCGGTACGTTTCCCGTTACTGGCGGAATCCCGCATGATCAGAAATCGAATCATAGCCGAAGGAGTCATGTGGGGCGCCGGTGTCACTTATCGGGTTATTCGTAAAAAGCCCGGGCTCGCTCTTACAGAAAACCCCGACTGTTACCGTGGCGCCCTGACTTTGGAACATCGTCTTCTTGGATTGCCTACGCATCCGTTTGCAGCCATTCAAAAGTACTGGGGCTAGCGTTTTTCCGGTTCCGCGCCGGCTACGCCGGCACGTTTATTTCTGGGTTTCTTTGCTTCAGGTATCGAAAATACCCTTACCAGCCGCCATGAGGTGCCATTGGTTTACCCGAAACAAAGCTGTCGTTTGGGTATGGAACTATTCGATCGGTATGTGTTTCAACCGCACTCTTCCGATTAATCGCACATGATTAGGTCATGAATATGAACCACTCTCTACCATCATAAGTTATTGCGGAGTTAAAGTGGGCGAGACGATACTTGAGAATCGGAACGGATGCGCCGTTGGGTGGCAAACGGCGGTTTATGGTTTTTGCTCTGAATATGCTTTTCCCGCGGGATTTAACAAACATTCGAAAGAACATTGTACCCGTCGCTGTCGGAACCTCTTATCGGAACCGGAGAAAAATAATCATACGAATTGCGTTAACGCAAAGGACGATGACGCTTGTGGGTCCACGGCCGGTGGTCAAACGGCATACGACAAAGGAACGGTTTCCTTTTGCGAATTTCATCGAGGCATGGTGCCCTACGCCTTCTTTCGCATAATCCGTTGCGCCCGGCGGACCGCGCCGAAACATTTTCAATGCCGTAAGTGGATACGAAAGGATGTAGTATGAATCTTACCAAAAAGAAAGTACTGGTGACCGGCGCCGGCGGATTTATCGGCAGCCACCTTGTTGAAGAGCTGGTTGCCAGGGGGTGCCAGGTTCGCGCTTTGGTGCATTATAATTCAAGAAATGATTGGGGAAATCTGGAACGTATCGCACCCCGAATGGTTTCGGAAGTCGAGGTGATCGCGGGCGATGTTAGGGATTCCCAATGTGTAGTTCGTGCAACCAAAGGTTGTGTCGCCGTCTTTCATTTGGCGGCCCTTATCGGTATCCCCTATTCATATAGCGCCCCCGAAAGCTACGTCTCGACGAATGTATCGGGCACCCTCAACGTTCTTCGGGCCGCCTTGGAGTGCGGAGTCGGCAAGGTCGTACACACCTCTACAAGCGAAACATACGGTACAGCGCAATATACCCCGATTGACGAGGGCCACCCACTTGTCGGACAGTCACCTTATGCGGCGACTAAGATCGCGGCGGATAAGCTGGCGGAAAGCTTTCACCTTTCGTTCGGTCTGCCGGTAGCCACGATACGGCCGTTCAACACTTTCGGCCCGCGTCAGTCGTCCCGCGCGGTTATACCCACCATTATTACCCAAGGACTGGCGGGGAACGTCGTAAGACTCGGAGCGGTTTCGCCCGTTCGCGACTTTAATTATGTTAAGGATACGGTATCGGGTTTCATTCGAATCGCCGAATCCGACCAGTCGATCGGCGAGGTAATGAATATTGGATCGGGCAAAGGAATTACAATCGGCGAAGTCTTTAGTTCGGTAAGTCGACTACTGAACAAGGAGTTGGATTTGCGTGTAGACAAACAACGCATACGACCACGCAAAAGTGAAGTTAATGAATTGATCTGCAGTTACGAAAAAGCGTCGAGAACAACAAACTATTCCCCGGAATTCAATTTCGATACGGGATTAGGCAAGACAATTGAATACCTTAAAGAAAATTTTGACGAACACAAACAATACAACTACATTGTTTAGGAGAAAAAAACATGAAAGCGATACTCTTAGCCGGCGGGAAAGGAACACGCTTGCGCCCCTATACCAATGTTTTGCCCAAACCTCTCATGCCGATCGGCCACTTTCCCATTCTCGAAATCGTACTTCGTCGGCTTCGCGCCGCCGGAATCACCGAGGTGATAATTTGCGTCGGTTACCTTCATCATCTTTTAGAATCCTATTTCGGTGACGGACAAAAATGGGACGTACGAATCAGTTACTCCCGAGAAGAAGAGCCTTTGGGAACCGCCGGTCCGATATCTTTGGTTGAAGGCTTGGATGAGGATTTTCTGGTGATGAACGGCGACATTCTAACCGATCTCCCCTTCGAAGATTTAATCGCATTGCATAAGTCGGATAACGCCGTCGCCACCGTTACAACGTACAAAAAAACCGTGAATGTCAACCTGGGGGTTCTCGACATTAACGGCGCCGGTCGTATTGTTGACTATGCGGAGAAACCGGTATTCGATTACTGGGTCAGCATGGGCGTTTACATGTTCAGCCCGGCGGTACTCACCTATTTGGAACGCGGCAAGTACCTCGATTTACCCAACCTGATCCGACTCCTGCTGAACGCTGAGCGCAAAGTATGCTGCTTTCGTCATGAAGGTACATGGTTCGATCTTGGTCGAAAGGAGGATTACGAAGCGATCGCCACCGAAGAAAAGTTTGCATTCTCTTTAATTCCCGAGGCGGTTATGCAATGAGAGTACTGATTACCGGTGCTTCCGGATTTACCGGATTTTACGTAAAACGGTATCTCGGCGACCTTGCGTTCCCCGTGGAAATCCGGGCTCTCGACATTAAATGCCCGCCGACGTCGGGTGCCGGCGAGCATTACCATTGTGATTTGAGTGACGCCGCGGCGACAATGCGTTTGATTGAAGAAATTTCTCCCGACGCCGTTATTCACCTTGCCGGAGTCATTAGAGCCGGCTCATGCGCTCAAATCTATGCCGTGAATGTCGTTGCCACCCTGAATTTAATGGAGGGAATCCGCTGTTCCCTCTCTGAAAAATGTGTGCGCATATTACTCGTCGGTTCCGCCGCCGAATACGGCGCCGTCGGCGACGACAAATTGCCCGTCCACGAAACCGAAATCCTACACCCCGTCAACCACTACGGCATGAGCAAAATGATTATGGGGCTCGCGGCGAATCGCTTTGCTTTGGATCATGCTCTGTCGCTTATGCGCGTTAGAACGTTCAATCTTGTCGGCCCGGGATTACCCCCCTCTTTCGTCTGCGGCAAAATAGTTAATGAAGCCGTTGATGTGTATTTGGGCCGAAAGCGTTTCGTTGAGCTTGTTGAGTTAGAGAGTGAACGCGATTTCGTCGACGTCCGCGACGTGGCATCGGCATATTGGAGCGTTTTGACGGCGGGAGAAGCTGGTGAGGTTTACAATATCGGCCGCGGTGTCGGAGTACGCTTACCTAGCGTCGTCGAAATTGTGGCGGGCATTTTAGGAAGAGAGATCCCGGTGAAGATCGTCGGGCGCACGCAAAATGGCCGACCGATGCGCTCCGTTGCCGATATTCGAAAAATTTCGACCAACACAGGTTGGCAACCAACAATTCCTCTGGAGAAAAGCATCGAAGACATGCTGCATTTCAGGTTTGCGGAGTTGCACGAAGAAAGCCATTGCAACTACCGCGGCGCGTTTGACTCTTACGGCGGGAAAACCCGCCAACCGACACATAACCCACCACAAGCGTAGCGCGCCTTTTGCCGGGCGTTTCGAAACGGCATCAAAGTGGCCGCCGACCTTGTTTCTTAGAGCCGCTTTCACAATGAGCCGCTACTCCGGCGGGCAGCGACGACCCGTCTGT
>WJJU01000075.1 GCA_014729595.1 Chitinivibrionales bacterium | reverse complement strand
CATTATGGCACCGTGGTATACCTATTGGATAAATCAACGCCAAATGCAGGCATTCCCCAAACATGTCAAAATGATCGTCCAGGTTTTTAGCGAGAGTGATCGTAACAGCCCCTTGATCGCCATGGACATATTCCGCAACATGGGAATCCCCGCCGGCGAAAAAAAGTTTCTTATCATGTACGGTGACTCAAGAGGTTCTCGTCGGCTTAGAGCTAATCACCTCACGCCGCTGTCGCGCGAGGGCTTCGGCGGCGAGGACAACTCCCTTGATTACTATGGTATTCACCGGATGATCGATGCGCTTACCGCTTACACATTTTACGGCGACGGCCGGGGTAAAGCGGTAGCATTGGGCAAAGGCACGGCCCACGAATGCGATATGGGTATCTGGTGCGACGGCATTCCGGTTCGCCGGATGATAGCCACCGATGATCCCGAGCCTTACCTGCGTAAGGGTATATATCTCAACGCCTGGAAAAGCCCCCGCAACCCGCGTCTTGAAGCCTCGAAGTTTCGCAAGGCGCGGAAAATCTTTTTATATCATTGGGCCAAGAAAGTGGCGGCGGTATTCAAACAGGGACGCAAGGCGGTCGAGAATGCGCTTGAGGACGAAGACTCGGTCAATAAAATGCACAACCCCATTACAAAAGGCTATGGTTCCCCGGGGGCACACGCCGCGGTCGCCGACAGTTTTCCTTCGCGACTCAACGAAGGCGCCTGGGTGCATGTGTTTCGCCCCGAAAAGGTGAAAGGGCGGTCACCCGTGGTGTTCTTGTTTCCCGGTTATAGCGCCAACCACCCCAATGAATTCGCACACCTTATCGAGCACGTGGTCAGCCGCGGCATGGCGGTCGTGTTCTCTCCGTACGCCATTTTGCCGGTGGCGGACGACAGCGCAACGGTAACGGAAAAGCACAAAACAATTTATGCCGGTATGATCGATGCCGTCAAGCGCTACGCGCCATACCTTGACACGTCCAGAATCGGTTTCTTCGGCCAGTCTTTCGGCGCCGGGGCCGTCCCGGGCATTGCCTATCGCTGCCTTACGGACAACGGTTGGGGTAAGAAGGGTGCGTTCATTTTTTTGGCGGCCCCCTGGTATACTTACGGCATTACATCAAAACAGTACGCCTCGTTCCCCAAACATGTCAAATTAATCGTCCAGATATACGACGACGACCGAACCAACGATCACCAGATCGCCGTCGACGTATTCAACAGCATGAATATTCCTTCAAGCGAAAAGGATTTCGCTATTTTATACAGCGATTCCATTGATGGATTCACCATGTCGGCAAATCACTTTGTGCCCTACGGCAACAATAACCTTAACGGCCAAGAAAACCTCCTTGACTATTACGGTGTTTTCAAACTTACCGACGCGCTGGCGGATTACGCTTTCAACGGCGACAAAAGTGCAAAGGAGGTTGCCCTCGCCGGCGGCGGTGACGCCCAGCAGTTCATGGGCAATTGGTCCTATGACACGCCGGTTCGCCCTATGGAAGTAACCGACGAGCCTCAAGCTCGCTACTCACAGCTTCGCTACCTGTTCGCGTGGGATAATCCCATTAATCCTCGAAGGTAAACCATGACTAAAATCATAAAGAATGCGCACGACCGCATTGTACCCTTCGTCGTTCATTCTTTCATGCCGGTCCGCTACCCTTTTACCTATTCTTGCCCCGCGATTTTAACTGAAGCCGTCTAAGAAATACTCCCGTAGGCCGTCCGGCGTGACGAGACCGTTCGGTTCACGCCCCGTCATGGGGGGCGCCCCGCGGGCCGCCATCGTCCCGCAAGCGGCATCTCCGCCCATCCATGTGCCCCGAGTTGCTGCTCGAATGATGTGAGCTTGCACTTTGTCCTCGCGCTGGTGATCGACCGGACGCAGTCCCAAATTCGACTTGCCCACGCGAAACGCATCCTCTACTTCGGACAAATGGATGTACCACCGCCATAGCTTGCACGGATCCTGTTCCGAACAGTTGGTGCGAAGAAGCTACGCACCATGCGCAACCTTGGATCAATCCAACGTGCTTTGACTTTTTTCGATACGTAGTCCTACCCCCAGACCGTCCTTTATGATGGTTTCGACCGTGAAAACGCTCTCCGCTGAGGTGTTGCGTCCCAGCCACCTCCCGATTCGTGGTTCGACTTTGTCCGGTTTTTCGGGACGCTTGCCCAGTGTAGCATCGATTTGATGATACTTGCTTCGTAAGCGCTTGAGTTGCCTCCGGAGCATGGCCGGTTGTCATACACATCGGCCGCACTCACTCCCAGCAGGTCATCGAGCGCGTGGTCTTGAGTACTGTGTATTCTCGCACGGATCCCTTGCGGAGTCCTCGTCGTGGATGAACACAAGCGAATTGTCTATGCCAACGAGCGAATAGGCACGTTGGTTGGCACCGAACTCGATACGATCGTAGCCAGCGATCTGGGCCGGTTCGATTTGGGGGCATGTACCGATGAGGGCGGCGTGCTGAGTGAGCAGTGGGTAGAGGGGGGCGGAGGCATCATGCACATGCGGACCTCAATGCGCACCGCCGGAGGCGCGCGGGTTCCGGTGTTCCTCAGCGGGGCACGCTACCGCGACTCATCCGGCAAGAGCATGGCTTACTTGTGTATTGTAGATATTTCTCATTTCGAGGAGTGGACCGTTGACGGGGACGTCCCGCCCGTCTTGATGGAATACAGTTGGACAAATGTGGAACCGCGGTGTTGTTGCCGTCGTAGAATTTTTCCGTAATCCAGCGATGATGCAGTTCACACACACCTCCACTGAGCATATTACGGTAGTGAAGTTCAAGAT
>WJJU01000814.1 GCA_014729595.1 Chitinivibrionales bacterium | reverse complement strand
TCCATGAATACGGCCGCCGCTTTTGACCCTCGCCGCATGCTTTCCATATATTATAAGCCGTGTCCAAGCACTATTCGTCCCTTATCCATGATCTCCCACGATGCCGTACGTTTCGATAATTCTTCCGTTCCACAACGCGATACACTACCTGGCGCAAGCCGTTAATTCAATTCTTGCCGACAAAAAGTTTGATGGTGAATTGCTGTTGATCGATGACGGGAGTACGGATACGAGTAGCACCGTCGCTGATCAATCGTCCGTGCACGACCCTCGGATCCGCGTCTTGCGGTGCGGCCGCCAAGGCCTGGTGAACGCTTTGAACCTGGGCCTTGAGGAAGCCTCGGCCCCTTTAGTGGCCCGGATGGATGCCGACGATATTGCTCATCCCGACCGCATCGCCCATCAGTGCGCCTTTTTGGCACGGCACCCCGAAGTTCACTTGGTATCATGCCTGGTGCGCCCTTTCGGCGAATCCATCACGCAAGGGACCATGCGGTATATATCGTGGGTTAACGAAAGCATTGATCATGAATCGATTATACGTGATCTGTATGTCGAAAGCCCGCTCCCTCATCCTTCCGTCATGTACCGCAAGGATGCAATCCTGTCTCTTGGTGGTTATCGGGATTACGACGGTCCCGAGGATTATGATTTATGGCTTCGTATGGCTTCGGCGGGGTGCCGGTTTGCCAAAGTACCAGAAATACTTCTCGACTGGCGTATCCATAACGATAGCTACTCGCGGAAAGATCGACGATATCGCAGGCAAGCATTCTATCGCCGAAAAAGTATGTATGCGGCGGAGCGTTTGGGATCGGAAGAACTTGCCGTGGGAAAGCGCCTACGGATTTGGGGCGCGGGCACGAACGGCCGCCGCTTGGCATCGTATCTTAACTCCCGCGGTCACCTTGTCGAAGCGTTTGTCGATGTCGACCCTCGACTGATCGGCGCAACACGCCTAAAGACACCGGTTTTTTCGCCCACCATTATCGGCAAAGGTGACAACGACCACCATTACTTATGCATGGTAGGCAATTGGGGCGCGCGCGATAAAATTCGTCAAGTTTTTCGCGCCAAAGGGAAAGTCGAGGGCGTTGACTTTACCATATTGTAATCATTACCCAGTTGCCGCAAAAGATCCTCGGTAATCAAGCGTGAGGAGGGGAAGGGACTCGAAAGTCATGACGGTCGAAGAGCACGGGAGTCCAAGATAAACCGCCGCCCGAAGCATGCTTGCGCCGGCGGCGCAAAAGAGCCACACCAGGACGATGTGAGTGAACGCTTACCGGGTCCCGCGAAACAAGCCAAAAACAACACCTTTTATTCGGTTACCCATTGACATTGCGCCGCCACACAACCGGGCATGTTCCTCCCGATAAACCGGGCACGACGCACAGAGTAAAGCCAAAGAGGAATTTGCTCGATCGGTGGTGTACGATGATTGTCGATTAGGTGGCCGCGCCCTTCCCGGAGAAAAGGAACAAGCGCCAAGAGCCGCACCAACCGGTAGACTTGCTGAATTTGTAAAAAACGGCGACATCGTAAAGGCCGTGTCACCGGCGCATCACATTGATACCCGGCAGCTTCTCCTCGGAGCTACGGACCTCGCCAAAAGAGGCCACGTCGGGTTTTCCCAACAAAATCCTTTTTACATAAGGTGCAGAAATTCATCCAACGAATGAGCGGTATTGAGCGCAATCTTGAGATTTATTACATCATCGTAACTTATGGGCTCACTTCGTCTCGCCCGTTGCTCCTCATATTCCGCTATCAACTCCGACGCCGCCAGTGCAATATTCCGATCAAGATTCCGGATCACTTCCTCCCAGTTCATTTTTGCTCTCCTTCTGGGAATTCTGCGGTTGTTACGGGAGAGGCAAAAAGCAATTGTCATGCCGGCTGTTATTCGCCCCTTCGTTTACCGATTTACCCCGATCCGGCGGGGTAATGGATGGTGATATGCCTGACATTCACCAAAAATGGGACTGCCTTGTCCAAAATCGACACTTAAACGTGCATTTGAGCCTTAAGCCACCCTGCTTTCGAAAGCACCGTCGGGGCCTCTACGCAAGGCGCGACCGCACAGCGAAACCGCATGGAATCGTTTGAGTGCTTTTGCTCGTAGACAAACACGAGAATTTCATATTTATGGCGCGGCCGGCAAAGGTCATTACATATTTTATGCCGTAGTATTGGAAAGGTCTTCTTCGTTCCCGGTCATCTTCTTTCTTCATAAAAAAAATGAGATAAGCCGAAAGAATAGGTAACCGTTGCATTATGGCCGCATTACTGGGACAGTTGTTGCTTCAAAAGGAACTCGTCGATAAGTCAACGCTCGAAAAAGCGTTGAACAAAGCGCGCCGGGAGGAAAAGCGTATCGGCGACACCCTCATCGATTTAGGTGCGGTGGCCGAGGAGGCTGTGTACCGGACATTGGCCGAGCAATTGGCGCTTCCGTTCAGAATGATGGTTGCCGACGCAGTAGAGCGCACACTGTTGCGGGAGTTGCCCACCGAGCTTTTCAAAAACGGCGCCTGCTTCCCGCTACACGGCGATGAATCCGTTCTGATGGTTGCCGTAGCTGATCCGTTGGATTTGGATACGATCCTGCGCGTGGAGCTGGCGACCGGGCTTACGGTTGAAACCACCGTCACGCCCCCCTCCGAGATGGATCGTACTCGCCGGCGGCTCTTTCAAGGCGACACGCTTCTGCGGCATTCCGCACACCGAATTACCACCGAATATCAGCAGCAAATGCAGCGGGACGAAGGGGCGCTCTCGCTCGATGAGATTCGTAAGCGGACCGAGTCGGAACCGGTGGTCAAAATGGTTTCGTTGGTTTTCGATGAAGCCATTGCGCTCCGAGCCTCGGATATACATGTGGAGCCGACGGAACACGACGCCGTCGTTCGTTTTAGGATCGATGGTATGTTGCGGCAGCACATGGAATTATCTAAATGGATGTATTTACCATTTACCTCACGCGTGAAGATATTGGCAAACCTCGACATTGCCGAGAAACGGGTTCCGCAAGACGGTCGCATACGGTACGAACATGACGGCAAGCAGTATGATTTCCGTGTATCCACTTTGCCTACCCACTGGGGGGAAAAGACGGTTATCCGTATCCTCAAACATGATATCACACTGCTTGATATGGCCAACCTGGGCTTGGATAATCGCCAAATGGAGATTATGAATTCGCTCATTAAGAAGCCCCAGGGGATCATTTTTGTTACCGGCCCCACGGGTAGTGGAAAATCTTCGACTCTTTTTGCCTGTCTGAATCGTATTCGGGGTGAGGCGATAAATATTACGACTATCGAAAACCCCATTGAGTACAAGCTCGACGGGATCAACCAAGTTCAGATAAACGAGAAGGCGGGTGTTACGTTCGCCCGTACGCTTCGTTCTATATTAAGACAGGATCCGGATGTTATTCTCATTGGTGAGATCAGAGACCGCGAAACGGCGGAAATCGCCATTCAAGCTTCTCAGACGGGTCATTTGGTATTTTCCACGCTCCACACGAACGATGCCGTGTCGGCCATCACTCGGCTTGTTGATCTGCGTATTCCGCCATTCATGATATCATCGGCTTTGGTGGCGATATTGGGTCAGCGCCTGGTACGTG
>WJJU01000074.1 GCA_014729595.1 Chitinivibrionales bacterium | reverse complement strand
CAACTCATCATTCCGGCCCTACGATAACCGGGGCAGCCTGAGCGTCCCAAACCTCATGCGCTACAACGTGTCGATCAGACCACGTAATCTTTCGGCCTCCGGCACCTTTTGGGGCGGCGATCTCCTGGTACACAAAGGACTTCATCCCGAAGACGACCCGATGTATGCGAATGCGGGCGATCAAAAATGGAACGTGAGCATTTCACCCTCATACTCCTTCTCGCAGAGTCGTACCGAAGTCGACGGGGAATTCACGACGGAACGCTCCTACAACCTCAATATGTCGGCCAGACTGAATTTCTCGCAACGATGGTCGGCGTCGTGGAACGGCTACTATAATTTTGTCACGGGAAAGCTTGAAGGACACTCGGTAAATTTCCACTGTGACCTCGAGTGCTGGGATCTTCGATTCGACTGGCGACCTTCCGGGTATAACAGCGGCTTCTATTTTGTTGTAGGGATTAAGGAGCAGCCGGATATAAAGTGGGAATACGAGTAATAGAGATTATGTAGAATGCCACACGATTACTTCTTTTGCATGAAATGCGGCTGCAAAAACTACATTCCAACGACATTATCCCGTCCGCACACTTTTCAGGGTTTCACAATGACGGATTCACTATTCGGCCCACAAAAAGCATCGTGCCAGTCTTAATATCTTGTATATAAAACAAAAACGGATGATCGGCAATGAAAGAGAAAGGAGGTGGCTTAGGAGCGGGACCGGTTAAAAAAACGACCGCGGTCGCCGCCGCCGCTTCAGTACCCTTCTCATCTACGCGAATAAATGCCGGATGCATTACATCACCGGGAAACAAGCTTTCCACCTCGGCGATGCCGGAAAAATCCGCTCTATCAGAGAACGCGATTCCCATTCCCAAGCCGGTAAGCGCTCTTTTAAGGCTGATCGTTTCCCCTTTTATCTTGTACCGCGGAATCGCAACGTGTACGCGTGCTCAGAATTCCCAAAAATGAACATCTATTCCGGCCGGCTGCGACGGCGCATCAGGTTCGTTACTCCTTTTCACCATATCGCTGACAATATGCCTCGCCGGAGCGCCGCACCATCTCGCTCAGTCATCATGAACGCAGCTCATTGTGTTAGGGAGTCTTAGCGGAACTTATCCGGCATTTCGGGATTACGGACTGCCGTTTCGTCGACCTCGCTTCACCACACCGAGCCACCTCGATGCGACGGCGGCAAGAAGCCATCACGAAAAAACTCCCGTCGGCCGGCGGGCGAGACGAGACCATCCAGTTCTCGCTCTCCGTCATTGAGGGCTACGCGGGTCGCATTCATCCCGCAAGCGGCATCTCCGCCCATCCATGGGCTCCGAGTCGTTGTGCGATCGTTGTATATGGCCGGCATGCGCCTCAATGTCACTGCCGTTCCAGAGCATAAGGAATACGATCCCTTCGGGATCAAACCATCATGTCTCTGGTGCTCTCGTGCTTCACATCCGACTCCGTTGCTCTTGGCCGTCCCACTTGGCGGGATCCCCATATATAAGACGGCTTCTACCTATCGGCTCTTACCATGGTTGAACTTTCATCAAGGCTGGTGACACTGTGCAAAACGCTTCGTACTACAGTATGTAGTGTTTTTACGCCTTACACACGCAAGGCATCACACTCTTTGTCTTTAGCGGGGACGGCGCGAAGGGCCTGCATTTCTTCTTTGGACAGAATTGTAACCTTAGCGCTTTCATTCTCGCGGACTCGTGAATAGCGTACAATAATGCGGGCCGCCTTTTGGACCGCATCTTCGTCGCCGTTACCAATCAACAGCCCCAAGGGTCCGGGAATTTCTTCCAGTTCGATCCGAATGTCGTCGGGCTCGACAAGCTTCTCGATAACGGTGTTTTCGGCGCAATTGCGCCCGACAATCAGCACGGCATCGTCTTTAAGCCTAAATCGTCGTCCATAAGCAAGAAGCTTAAAATCACGGAGCGTGTAGTCGGGCGTATGGGCGAGCAAATCGGCGTATCGCTCCGCCATGCCCTCTTGCGTCAAGACGCAGCCGCCCCCCGGAGAGCCGTGCGAAAGTCCATGGGCTTTTGCATAGGCCAGTTGCTCTTTTCGTCCTCGGCCTTTTATTGCCGGCAATCGGCCGCGGTCTACCAGTGCCTTTTCTTCCGGGATCGTCGGCTCAAGAAGAGGCGCACAGAGCGGGCGAAGAAGGTATCCCTCCAACCCCGAGCGCTTCTCGACCATGCGCATGCTTTCCCGCCGCTGCGACATGGGCCGCTGCCCGATCACTTCCCCCGTTGCAATGAAAGCCGCCCCGATTTCTTCCATTATCTTCTTGGCTTTCCGAAGCCTATGTATCCGGCAGTCAACGCAGGGGTTCACATGTTTGCCGTAGCCGAAATGCGGATCCCGCATCATCCGAACAAACTCCTCCCCCTCCTCCTCTATCCGGAGTTCAACACCCAGCCTATCGGCATGTCTCTTCACCTCTTCATGCTTCATGCCCAGCCCTGATTCAAAAGGCAAAACAAAATGAAGCGCATGGACCTGGAGCCCTTGCTCTTTGAGTATATGCGTGGCCATTACACTGTCAAGACCGCCGGAGAACATCACTATGCATTTTGTCATATCTATCTTCTTAACATACCGCCTTCGAGAATCTCAGCCGGCGGGGTTACCTTCTCTTTCCCGTTCCCGCGTCATACTACCGGGGGCAGTGGCTCGCAAAGAGCCACCGGCGCTTGAGAGCCGCATTCAAAATGAGCTGCTAACCCGGCCGGCTACGACGACTTGTCTGTTTCGTTGCGTCTCCTCACCATATCACCGACGATATGCCTCGTCCTCCCCCTACGCGGAATCACCTCCCGGCCTTCACGCTCGCCTTCCCTGACGCGGCTCATTTTGAAAGCCGCTTTAAAACTCAGCGCTTCCCGGTGTCCGAGGGAATGGAATGACATCCCGAATATTCTGCATGCCGGTCACCAGCAGCAGGAGTCGTTCAAACCCAAGGCCGAAACCGGCGTGGGGAACACCTCCGAAACGCCTAAGATCCAGATACCACCAATAGTCTTTCTCATCCAGCCCCAATCCGCGAATCCGTTCCAGCAAGACATCGTGACAATCCTCGCGCTCCGAGCCGCCGACCAGTTCCCCGATTCGCGGAACCAATACATCCATCGCCCGAACCGTTTTCCCGTCGTCGTTGAGCTTCATGTAAAAAGCTTTGATCTCTTTGGGATAATCGTATACAATAACCGGCTTCTTAAAAACCGTTTCTGAAAGATAGCGTTCATGCTCGGTTTGTATATCGGTACCCCACGAGACGCGGTATTCGAAATGCTCGTTATTCTTTTCGAGCAACGCGACGGCATCGGTGTAACGTATACGTTCGAATTTGTTACCCGCAATATTTTCCAACGTCTCGATTACAGTTTTGTCTACGCGAAGATTAAACAACGCCAAGTCGTCCTCGTTCTTCCGTAACGCCCATTCCGCAAGGTAGCGCACAAACTCTTCGGCCAAATCCATATCCTGCTCGAGTTCAAAGAAAGCGACCTCGGGCTCGATCATCCAAAATTCCGCCAAATGCCGCGGCGTATTGGAATTTTCGGCCCTAAACGTCGGCCCGAAGGTATAAACGCGCCCCAAGGCGAGTGCATAGATTTCCGCTTCGAGTTGTCCGCTGACCGTCAGGTTCGCCCGCCGTTCAAAGAAATCCCTCGAGTAGTCAACTTTGCCTGCTTCATCCTTGGGCACATCGGCCAGATCAAGCGTCGTAACGCTAAACATCTCCCCCGCCCCTTCACAATCGCTCGCGGTAATGACCGGTGTGTGGATATAATGGAATCCGCGTTCCTGAAAAAAGGAATGAACCGCGAAGCTTAAAGAACTGCGGATCCTCGAAACGGCACCCAGAGCATTGGTTCGCGGCCTTAAATGGGCAATTTCCCGAAGAAACTCAAACGAATGCCGCTTTTTCTGCAAGGGGTAATCGGCGGGAGCAAGGCAGTACAGGTGAATCCGTTCGGCTTTAAGCTCAGCCTTTTGCCCTTTGCCCATGGACTCAACCAGAGTTCCTTCGACCCTGACGCTGCTTCCCGTTGTCAGGGGAATTACAGCTTCTTTATAGTTCTCCAGGCTACTATCGACAACGACCTGAAGGTTTTTAAGACAGGAGCCGTCATTGATTTCAATAAAGGAGAACGATTTTGACTCTCGTTTTGTCCGCACCCATCCGTGTACCACGATTCGCGCACCCAACGGAGGCTGCTCCAACAGTTTGCCTATTCGCATGCTTTCCATTCTATTCTCCTTACTCATTTCCTTTTTGGCGCCGCCTACTAGTGCTTCGGGCGGCGACGCCTCTTCCCTCCCCGTTCACTAACACCCACTCGGGGGCCGAGGCTCGCGAAGCCACCCACGTGTTCCGAAACAAACATACTAACATCGAATGCGCTCGGGGCGGTGCAAGATCTCTTACTCGTCGACGAGGCGCGGGCTTAACGGGACCCGATCTATATGGCGGGCGCACGTTCCGCCCGCGAAGCCGGAGGACGGCGAGTCGGATGCAAGCCAAGTGGCTCGCGGCCGCCGGGCGCTTGGAGACCGTTCAATATTACATCCCCGCATCCTCTTGCACGCCGAACACCGCAAGGCATGTGCCGCCGGCATATTCAAGCGGGGTTCAGGCGGACTTTTGTCCGGCATTCGCCACCATTGAAGCCAACATAGTTTCCTCACGATCGACAAGCTCGGGATGCGGCATGCCGTTTCCCCTTGCCGCCGTCTCGACCGCGCCTAAAAGATTGGGAAATACCGTATTGCGAAGATCCTGTAACGCCATTCGCATCTTACGTTTGTCCTCCGCGGCGTCGAACGTGCTTATCGCCCGATTCATGGGCATACGCCCCACACGACCGGTGGTAACATAATTCGGCGCTCGATACACAAGCGTTATCGAGTCATCCAATACGGCCTGAAAACTCTCCAAATACTTGCCGTCACGTACCCACGCATAAAGATAGAATTCCTCTCCCCCGATTTCCTCAATCTCGTTGGGAACGGTACCCTCGAACAGTAAGCGGACGAGGTTGGGTTTAAAAGGCTCGGTGTGGGGGTATTTGTCCAAATGCAGTTCCATACCAATTACCCGATTATCGACCTATTCACCCTCGAAATCAATAAGCGTTTTGGGTGCATATTCGCCGATCTTTGCGGCGTAGTTGAGAAACGGCAACCCCACAATGGCGAAAACCCCGGCGACCTCACCCTCCCGACGCTTCACCATCTTGCCGACCGCTTCGATCGTACCTCCCGTCGCGATGAGATCGTCGACAATCAGCCATCGCTTACCCGGCGTCAGATCGGCCACGTGAATCTCCAAGGTAGCTCTACCGTATTCCAGCTCGTAGCTTTCTTCCACAGTTCTACCGGGAAGCTTCCCTTTTTTGCGGGCAAGCACGAGCGGTACTCCAGCTCGAATCGCATAGGGCGCCCCCAAGATAAATCCCCTACTCTCAATCGCAATCACGCCGTCGATCGCTTTGGCGGGATACAACTCCGCCATCTCGTCTACTACGTATGCAAGCGCCGCCGGATTGGTAAAAATGCTTGTAACATCATAAAACATTATGCCCGGTTTGGGAAAGTCCGGTACTCTTCGTATAACCGCATCGAGATCCATTTTTCAATTCCTCCTTTGGGCCGCCCCCGTCGCGAAATCTTTCAAAAGATGCAGCCTATATAATGGTGTACGGGAGTAAAATAATAAAGGAATCAAACCGATTTCGGCATTAGCCGGTTAATCGTTATTATTTTCGTTTTAAGAAGGCCGACTCGTATCTCTTGCCACACTTACCGTGAGCGAATCTTCATGAAAAAGCATTTGAACTCCCGATACTCACATTCTGTTTTCGGAATGAACGCCCTTATGATTGCCGGTCTCGGCATGGTGATTGCATTCACCGGCTGTTCCGTGAAAAAGGTAGCCTTGGGCAAAGTCGCCGACGCCCTCTCCGGAGGGGGCGGCAATGTTTTTGCCTCCGACAACGACCCCGAACTTGTTGCCGACGCCCTTCCATTCGCGCTGAAAACCTATGAATCGCTCCTGGCGACCCTTCCAAACGATGCCGACCTTTTGGTCGCCACCGGCAAGGCTTTTTGCATGTATTCGTATGCGTTCGTCCACATGCCCAGCGATACGCTTCCGGATAAAAAGCTTGGCAAACGTCTCGCAGGCCTCAAAAGGGCCAAAAAACTCTACCTTCGTGGTCGAGACTATCTTCTTCGTGCCTGCGAAGTACGCTATCCCGGCTTTCGCGATCTTCTCGACGGCAGGCAAACCGACAAGGCGCTTGCCATGACCGAAGAACGCGATACCACCATGCTTTACTGGACCGCGGCTTCATGGATGGGGGCTTTCACGACCGATAAGTTCGACATGAAACTGGCGGTGGATATGGGGAAACCGGTCGCGATGATGGAGCGGGTACTGGAACTCAACGAAAGCTATGGGCAAGGAAGTGCGCATGAGTTTTTTATCTCATACTACGGAAGCCTGCCGCCCTCGATGGGCGGAAGCGACGACAAGGCGCGGGAGCATTTCGAACGGGCGGTCGAGCTAAGCGAAGGGCACAAAGTCGGCCCCTACCTATCTCTGGCGACGTCGGTGGCGGTGTCGAATCAAAACGTAACGGAGTACCGCTCGCTCCTCAAGAAAGCTCTCGCCGTCGATGTAGACAAACATCCATCCAATCGCCTTGCCAACATTATCGGGCAGCGCAAAGCCAAGTGGCTGCTCAAGAACATAGAAGACTTCTTTTTGCTCGATGAGACACATTCAGAGGAGGAATAGGATCATGACTCGATTTTGCCATAGACTTGCAGCCGTGATGATCTGCGTAGTGACGCTCGGCGCAACCGGATCGGCACTAACGATCAAGCTGGCAAGCCTCGCGCCGAACGGCTCCCCGTGGGATAAAGGTTTGAGAGCTATTGCCGCTCGGTGGAGTGAAGTATCGGACGGGAAGGTTACCCTGAAGATCTATCCGGGCGGCATTGCGGGCGGTGAGCAGGACATGATACGCAAAATGCGGATCGGTCAGTTGGGGGCTGCGGGACTAACAGGTGTCGGACTCAGTCGTATCTACCCCGGTGTTCTGGCCCTTCATCTTCCGCTCACGGTGAGAACCGACGAGGAGCTGACGTATGTACTCGAAAAAGCAAAACCGACCTTCGAAGCTGAACTCGAAAAGAAAGGTTTCAAGGTTCTTATATGGACCAAGGTCGGTTGGGCGCACTTCTTTGCGCGTGAGCCGGTAATAGAACCCGGGGATCTTAAAAAGCAGAAACTGTTTATTTATGAAGGTGATCCCGACGGCGAGCAGGCCTGGAAAGATGCCGGATTCCATGTGGTACCGCTTTCGCCGACCGATTTGAGTTCAGGCATCCAGACGGGTATGGTGGACGCTTTCACCACAACGCCCCTTTCCGCCGCGTCGTACCAGTGGTTTAAACTGGTTGACCACATGTGCGGTATGAAATGGGCGCCGCTCATCGGCGCGATCGTAATCTCAACACGAACATGGAACAGGATTCCCGAAGACCTTCGTCCACGACTCGAAAGAGAGTGTCGCAAGATCGGCACGGCGTTGCAAGATGATATCGATGAAGCCGATCGACAAGCCGTGGAGGAAATGAAGAAAAGTGGTTTGGAAGTTAATCCGGTGACGGAAGAGGATGTTGCCCAGTGGCGGGCGGAGGTAGAAGAGGGATTCCAAAAGGTTGTCGGCAAAAGCTTTGATCGCTCATCATACGAATTAGTACGCAAACATCTGGAGTCCTTTCGCAATGCCGACGGTGAATAGCCACAAATTAAGACGCGGCGCAGCAATAGCCGAAAACAGCGTCGCCGCAGCGGCGCTGTTTTTAATCGCCCTTCTCCCCGCACTGGAGTTTGTCTTGCGACCAATGCACATGGGGATCCGCGGCGAGACGGATTACATTAAGCATCTTGTCGTCTGGCTTACGTTTGTAGGCGGCCTTATCGCGTCGCGCGAGAATAGACATCTTGCGTTGACAGTAGGGGTATCGCTCCTCGGCGAGCGGGCGCGGAACCGAATACGTACGCTGACATCAACTCTGTCGGTTGCTGTCACATCGGCACTTGCGTTCAGCTCATATCGTTTTATCACGCTGGGCTTCACCCCTTCCGACACCGTGGGCGTTATCCCCACCAAATTCGTCTTGATGATAATGCCGCTGGGGTTCGCGCTGTTGGGACTTCATTTTATCGCCTCCGCGCCTAATGGTATCGCATATCGCCTTGTCGCCGTATCGGGCGTACTTGTCGCTTGGCTCTTCGGTTATCCATTAGCGGAACATATCGATGCTCTCATGTGGCCGAGCGCGATCGTATTGGTGGCCGGCGCTCTATTAGGAATGCCGATTTTTGTGGCTCTCGGCGGCCTTGCGGCTCTCTTCTTTCTCAATTCAACCGGTATGATTGCGGTGGTGCCCAACGAAGCCTACACGATGCTTACAGGGCCGGTGATACCGACGATTCCGCTGTTTACCTTGGCCGGTTTTATTCTTTCGGAAAGCAAAGCCGGCGAGCGGTTAGTGGCGCTTTTCCGTGCCACATTCGGCTGGCTGCCCGGCGGGCTT
>WJJU01000813.1 GCA_014729595.1 Chitinivibrionales bacterium | reverse complement strand
GATGTGGAAGCCATGCGCTTTGAGCTTGCTTGATTCCGGCCACCATTTTACGATGCAATCGGTCGCGGTAGCGCTCCCATCCCTTCGCCCACCATTTTCGCTGGCAACGCCCGCATATCAGGGGCGTTATGGACCGCACGCCGAGAGGCGTAACATTCTCAATCAATCGTTCGAAGGCGTCTCTCTCGGGAAGTCCAACCATCAGGTGAACGGCTGGAGCGGGAGACTCCGTTTTTATTCGCTCGACTACCCGACCTCGACACTGATTGGTGGAGCAAAACTCCATCTCACAACGAGCGAGGATACCCCGACCGTCGGTCATGCGTATGCCGTCACCCGGTCGGCATCGCAAGGCCGTTACCGCATGACGAGCTTCGGCGCCCTCCAACTCAACGATATCGTTACTCAAATCCTCACGGTAAAACAGAAAATGCTCGGCGTTCCTCATTTCACCAATCCCAGAGTAGTTGGCTTGGCTATCCCACTTGCAGTTCCGCCTGCGCATCGACAACATCGCGATTAACCAGCAGAAGCGCTTCGTGCATGCGCTCCGAGACAACCGGATCGTCGAGGCGGTCGCGAAGTGTGCGGAGAAGCTGGACGGTCATGCGAAGCACGCGGACCAAATCGCCTTCGGGTATACCGTAGGACTCAAGCTCCTTGAGCGTACACCCACTCGCCCACGACATAATAGGGCCCGCAAGCGAAAAATCCATTTCTCGTATCGGCTGGGCCACGCCGTGGCGAACCTCGAGCCGCCGGAGCCGGTTGATGGCTTTTTCGCCCGAAAAGGACAATCTAATGTCCGACGCCGCCACTCGCGGCCTCCGGCGACTCTCTTCGGTCACGAGCGCCGCTAAAATCACCGCGAGTTGCCGCGGAGAGCTTTCGCTGAAACTCTGAGTAAAATACAGTTCAGCCGCCTGAATTTCGTAACCGCTCACGGCGGCGGCCAAGCCACCCTTGGGAGTAAGTTCTCTACCTTCGAGAAAACCCGCGGCCTGGAGGAACGCAATGCGGTTCCGTATCTGAGCCTCTTCGCGGCGATATGACCTCGTAAGAGTAAACTCCCCTTTGCGATAATTGCGCAAGCTTTTGCGGAATATCGCGTAGGCTTCATCCCCGAACCTGTTGTAGAGTGTAAGGATGGTGGAGTACGAAGCCAAAAAGCGGCTGGCGATTTTCTCGTCGTGTCCGTGCAGTATTCGTTCGATTTCCTTGGGATCGGCGGCTTCGGGGACAACCTGCGAGTATACGTGCCCAACATCGTCCATACCCCTTCTCCCGGCCCTCCCCGCCATTTGACGGTAGTGGCGTGTAGACAAGTAAGTAAATTCCACCCCATTGAACTTCTCGAGTTCATCGAATATTACCGAACTTGCGGGCATGTTGATACCAAGCGCAAAGGTTTCGGTGCAAAACAGGATCTTGATAAGCCCTTCGGTGAAAAGCCGCTCGACTATCTCCTTGGCGGCCGGGAGAATGCCGGCATGGTGATAGGCGCACCCCGATTCCCAAAGCCGTCGCATTCGTCCAAGACGGACATAGTCATCCAGGCGATACTGGGCGACGAGTTCATCGACCATCTCTCGCACACGATCTTGTTCTTCGTCGTTCAATAGGTTCAAATCCGCATGCCGTTCGGCGTTTGCCTCACATGCTCGTCGATTGAAGCAGAAATAGAGGATCGGGTATTGTTCATTGCTTAGAACATAGTGTACGATTTTTTTCGAGGAAGGCTTGCGGCGCACAAACTTTTTTCGCTCCGCCAGTCGTTTTTTGTACTTCTTTTTGACCCCCTTGAGCGTAATAGGTCCATATTTGGCGCTGAACAGATGATGCCGGAGCGGAACGGGCCGCACATGCTCCTTGACAATAACAAACTCGGTTCCCCGCACGACTCCCATCCACTCGGCCAACTCCCGAATATTGGGGACCGTCGCGCTCAAACAGAGGAATCGGATACTCTGGGGCGCCAGAATTATGCTCTCTTCCCAAACCGTCCCCCTCTCCGGATCGTCCAAATAATGTATCTCGTCAAACACCGCATAATGGATTCCCTCAAGACGACCCGACTCTTCCAATATCAAATTTCGGAATATCTCCGTTGTCATAATCAAAAGGGGCGCATCCGGGTTCAGCGTAACGTCGCCGGTATGAATGCCGACCGCATGCGCACCAAAGCGTTTCCGGAAATCCCGGAACTTCTGGTTCGAAAGGGCCTTGATCGGGGCGGTATAGACGACTTTTTTTCCTAAATACATCGATACGTCGACGGCGTACTCGGCGATCAACGTTTTTCCGCATCCCGTCGGGGCCGATACTATCACCGAGCGTCCCTCATCAACCGCACGGACGGCTTGTTCCTGAAAGGGGTCAAGTGTAAAACCCAGATATTCCATTCAGATTACCTCTCCACTCATAATTCGGCAAACCCCGATCGCCCATTCCATTTCGAAGGGCTGTAAACGCCGGCTTATTGATGTTCTCCAAGAAGTTCCACCGCTTGCCGCTTTCCCTTATCGGTCGGAATGCGCACGTCTCCCCTACGCTCCGTAATGCCTTCCCGGTCAAACAGTGTGTACAAAAGAAGACAAATTTTTCGATTGCCGCCGATCAAGTCGCGAAACTCCGCCACCGTCAAGCCCCGCGGTCGTTTCATCAGAGCCCCCAAAAGCTTCTTGCGTACCACATCTACGACTGTTGCATGAAGGTAGACGCCGTCGATATCGTACACTGTTCGCGTACCGACCAAATGGCGCAAAATTCGTCTCATTTCTCGATCATCGGTACCATTCTTCCGCGCGATTCTCTCCAGCTCCGCGGTCAGCGGGGTCTGCATGCCGCATCCTTTCAGGTAGCCTTCCACGGCCTCGATTCGACGCTTGAGTTCGGGCGATATGGTTACCCGATGTTCCGCCGACGCCCACGTATGCCGTACCCGCTTGATTTTTCCGGCCTGCTCGAGGCGCATCAAAATAGTATTGAGCGCTTCGTGCCCCTCCGGACTCGCCGCCATACCCACCTTGCCCAGAAGTTCTTCGGTCGTAGCTCCGTCCTCATTAAGAGGATTGCGACGATGATGAGCGGCAATTGCCTTTATCGCCGCCTCCGACAGACGATTGCAAGAGGTGGTAGTAGTCAAGTAACGCTCCCGCTCCGCGCGCATAACAAGTATGTCGTCCGGCATATCCGTATCGATGATCGAAGCCAGTTCCCGCAACGATACGTTCACCTCAGTCGCAAGTGTCCGTTCGCTCACCGGCCGTATTCCCTTACGCACCTCCGCCGCGACAAGCTCCGGTAGTTTTCCCTCGGCAATGCGTTGCAAACGGCGGATAAGACCCGGCGGTCTACGTCGATGATGCAGCGGCGCGGGGTCTATTATCTCTCCGCCGCCCAAGGTAATATCGCTCGAAGTACCGCGAAGAACAAAACGGTCCCCGGCCATGGCGACGCAAGGCTCGGGTAGATGAACCTGAACAATCGCCGTGTCGCCCCCTTGAATACCGTCTTTATCCATACTATGTATGCGGGCTTGCGCCTCGTAGGTTCCCATGAGAAAGATTCCGTGAGACCAAAGACCAAGAGAACGAGCGTGATCAAAAAGACGCAAGTGTGCATCGACCAAAGTAGTCGCGCGAAGACGGCGGTCGGAAACGACCATGCCACGCTCAAAGTCTCCGCGATTCAGTCCCACCAGATTCATTGAAGCGCGATCACCGGCCGACAGCTCCGCGACTTCTTGGCCGTGATGCTCCAATCGTCGTACCCTGAGATCCTTTTCGGGTGGGAGCAGGTAGACAGTATCGCCGGTTTTGACCATACCTCCAATCACCGATCCCGTCACGACGGTTCCAAATCCCGCAACGGTAAATACGCGATCAATAAACATTCTAAAAACCTCGCCGCGCGGTCTTTCGGTCGTGTAGTCCACGCAGTCATCCAGCGCCGCGCGAAGATCTTCCATCCCTTCGCCGGTTTTGGCCGAAACGGGAACCACCGGCGCTTTATACAAAAAGGTGCCTTCGAGCAGTTCCCGGACTTCATCGCGCGCCATCCCAAGCACGTCGGCATCAACCAAATCAGCCTTGGTAAGGGCGACGACACCGTTTTTCATCCCCAAAATCGACATAATCTCAACGTGCTCGCGCGTTTGAGGCATTACGCCCTCATCGGCCGCCACCACCAGACAAGCAATATCAATGCCGCTCGCTCCCGCCACCATTGTATGCACAAAATTTTTATGCCCCGGCACGTCAACAACACCCAATGTGTTGCCCGAAGGGAGCAAGAGATGAGTAAATCCGAGATTTATGGTAATCCCGCGTCTCTTTTCCTCTTT
>WJJU01000812.1 GCA_014729595.1 Chitinivibrionales bacterium | reverse complement strand
GTACTCCGAGCAGGGTTGCAGTTAATTGATGCCGTGTGACCAGACCTTTAGGTCGGGTTTTCCCTGGTTGGCCCCTTAACACAAATTGTGCTCTGAGTAATAACTCCCGCCGGTGAAGAACGGGACCGGCACGGCGAGGATGAGAGGGAACCACGAAATGGAAGGTTTTAAGCCCACGATGCTTTGACAGTGCGTAATAGAGGACAATTGCGATGGAAACCGGCCCGAAAATCGAGCATACAATTACCACAATATGGTTCACCCTTGTCATGGCGGCATCATGTACCACCGCCGACGACGCTCTTCGCATGTCGTTCCTTCCGCTCGAAACGGGGTTTCAGCTTTTAGCGGGTTTAAACCTTGCAATGGGGGCGTTCGCGGACCAGGATCAGCCGATCAAGAGCACTAACGACGGGTTCGCGGGGCCGGGGCCGGCTATCGGCGCACGGGGACACCTAACCTTTGGTTCAAGCGGCCTGGACATCGTACTCGATCTCTCCGTTCTGACCGCCACTATCAATAAACCCGGTATCGAGCATGCGATTAGGGAAGAATATGCTTTTGCGGGAAATATGAATGTTGACACAAAGGCAAGGATGTGGTGGGTGGGAATTCCGTTGACGATAGGGCCGCGGCTGGGAATCGAGGTGCGGCCGGGATTCGCGTTTTACGGCGTGGGGCTTTTTGGGGTCGCATTCATTAAAATGCCCGACATCTCGTTCGAGAGCCCTATAGTGGCGGGGACCTACGAACACACTCCAACCGTGGGCGCATGCGTGGCCGGTGAACTCGGGGTCACGTTCACCCACTTGGTGTGCGGCGCACGCATATTCGCGGCTCCCTCACTCGAAATCGACTCACACGAGACCCTATCCCATGCCGGTGTCGACACCTCCGATCGGTACACACGCGCGAATGCGGTTCAATCGGTAATACTGTTTATCGGATACCGATTTTAATCTCTCCAACCGCGTCAACCTATTCCGTGCGCGACAGAGCCCGGTATCTTCCATGAGAAGATCGGAAATCCCGCAACCGGCCGGCATGAAGAAATATAGATAGTTTCGACAACGAATGCCCGTCTTTTTCGGTTACTAAATATCGCCCGCGCCCCTCCCCAAAAACCTCCTTTCAAACGCTGCAATTACTTCGCTTTCCTCCCGGCAAACTATTTTTGCCAAGCAGGGATGCGGTTCACGTGGGGCACATTGGGGGGCGGAAGGTACAAGCGCCGGTGGTTGCAGGCGATTAGAGATAAAGCCGCCGATTCGTGGGGCCGCCCCATTCCCACCGTGCGAGACCCCGCCTCCAATCCCGCTTTGAGGGAGAGAAGGGGGCTAGCGTTCCGGAGCTTGTATGCGGGGAATGTTTGGCTAAAAAAAGCAAAAACCGCCCCCTTTTCCATCAAATTGAGAGGGGATGAGGGGGAGGTGGAGGAGCGTAGCAACGACGATTTCGTCTCAAGCTATAATACATTCCTCCGGCGCAAAGATTGCACGTTAACCGTCATGAACAACGAACGTGCCTTCGCCTTTGAATACGAACTATGCGACCAGGATGGTCCAAACTATAAAATGCGGGACGATTGGGGTCCGAAAGCGGCAAAGGAAAACGCATGAGCCAACAAAAAGACCAGCCGAATGAAAACGGTAGCGACGGGCGCAATGAGGGGCGAGCCAACGGCAACGGCAATCCGAATTCCGAAAAGGAGCGGAAGGGCTTTCCGATAGTTGCCATCGGCTCTTCAGCCGGCGGGCTGGAGGCGCTCAAAGAGCTGTTTAGTCACGTGCCGGACAATACCGACATAGCGTTCGTGGTTGTCACCCACCAGCATCCCGGCCACGAAAGCGTCCTTCCCGAATTGCTGCAGAGAGAGACGAATATTCCGGTGAAGGGGATCGAAGACGACACGGAGGTTTGTCCAGACCATGTATATGTTTTGGGGCCCGGCAAGAATGTCACGATAGAACACGGCAGGCTTCGCTTGTCCTCGGCGGATCACCGACGCGGACGCGATATGCCGATTGATCTGTTTTTCCGCTCCCTCGCCGGCGACATGCACGAGCGCGCCATTGCGGTCATATTATCGGGGACGGGGACCGACGGCACCTTGGGCATCAAAGAGATCAAGGCGCACGGCGGCATGATTATCATCCAAGATCCTTCTTCGGCCCATTACGCCGGCATGCCCACCAGTGCGCGGAACACCGGCATGGTGGATTTTGTCGTGCAATCGAGCGCCATACCCGAAACTCTCATTAATTACCTCAAGGGTCCCTATCTCCAACCGAAAGAGCGTCGCTCCGAAGAAAAATCCTTTCCTATCGAAAAACTGGAATCCATTCTGCGATTTATCCGCGCCCGCACCGGACACGACTTTTCTTCGTACAAACAAAGCACAATACGGCGACGCATACAACGACGCATGAGTGTACACGGCCTCAAGGAGCCGCAAGAATACCTGGACTTTCTTCACGAGAATCGGCAGGAAGCGCAGTTGCTGTTCTCGGAACTGCTCATCAGTGTCACTAGCTTTTTCCGCGATCCCGAAGCGTTCAAAGTGCTCAAAGAAGAATACCTTACCGAGCTTGTCCGCTCCCGACCGGACAACTATGAATTTCGGGTTTGGATACCGGGATGCGCGACCGGCGAAGAGGCGTACAGTATTGCGATTATCCTCGCCGAAATAAAAAAGACGCTCAAAAAGTCGCTCTCCATTCGCGTTTTCGGCACCGACCTTGACGACAAGGCAATCCAACGGGCGCGGCAGGGTGCATACCCGGCGAGTATCACGGTCGACGTATCGCCCGAACGGCTGGAACAGTACTTTACGCGCGAAGGTGACGACGCGTATGCGGTGCGCAAAGACATTCGCGACACGCTGGTATTCGCCCCCCAAAACGTCCTCAACGACCCGCCGTTTCTCAAGCTGGACCTTCTGGTCTGCCGCAATCTGCTCATCTATCTTCAGCAAGACCAGCAAAAGCTCCTTTTGCCGACATTTCACTATGCTCTCAACCCGGGCGGTCTTCTTTTCTTGGGTTCTTCGGAGAGTGTCGGCGGTCAATCCGAAATCTTCGAGACCCTCGACACGCGCTGGAAAATCTACCGCCGCAAGGAGGTACCCACCGAGATGCCGCATCTTCCCGCCAAACCGGGCAGGCACGAGGCAGAGGCGCGCGCCGAAAAAGAGCAGCCGACAATGCCGCGGCCGCCCAGGACCAATCGCCTTATCGAACGGCTGCTGCTCAATCGTTTCGCGCCGGTGAGTATCATTATCGATCGCCAGGCAACGATCGTCTACATTCACGGCAGGACCGGCACCTTTTTGGAGCCCGAACAGCAAAACCCGCGCAACAACATACTCGACATGGCCCGCGAGGGCCTACGCCTCCCCCTCTCCGCGGCCTTTCATCAAGCGCAGG
>WJJU01000811.1 GCA_014729595.1 Chitinivibrionales bacterium | reverse complement strand
GTCCCGACTGCGACATACCCGTCGTACCGCAGAGCGAGGATGAGATCGTCGCTCGCGTCATGCGCGATTATCGCGGAGAAGAAATTAAACTCTTTGCGCCGCTTATCGTGGGCCGAAAAGGCTATTATACCGATTTGGCTTCGTGGGCCGCGAAGAAAGGTGCACGAGAGCTGAGAGTGGACGGAAAAATGGTGTCGACCGAGCGCTGGCCCCGCCTTGATCGCTACAAGGAACACGATATCGAATTTCCTTTGGGAACAATCAGTGTCGCGCCCGCAAGAGAGCAACGCATGCGTGAATTGATACACGCTGCGCTGGAACTGGGAGAGGGGGTGGTGCAACTGGAGGTCAAACCGCGAGGGCGGAAGCGTCAAGCGGAAACCGGCCTGTTCTCGACCGCTTGTGTTTGTTCCCGTTGCGGACGCGGCTTCGCTGAGTTGGACCCTAGGCTATTCTCGTTCAATTCCAAACATGGATGGTGTCCGCGCTGCTTTGGAACGGGACTTCTTTTACGGGGATTCGACGAAGAGCAGAGCGGTGAAGAAGTCTGGTGGAACGCATGGTGGGAAGGTGAGGAACGACGGTGTTCGGCCTGTGACGGCAAGCGACTCAAGCCCGAAGCGCTCGCGGTGCGGTATCGCGGCCGCTCGATCGACCAGTATGTCGCCATGACGGTTAGGCGGGCCGAGGAGTATTTTGCCGGGCTCGAGCTTGGCGGGCCGGAAGGGCAAATCGCTCACGATGTCGTGAACGAGATACGGTCGCGCTTGTCGTTTTTGACCGAGGTTGGGCTCCCGTATTTGACCCTCGATCGCGCGGCGCCGACACTTAGTGGTGGCGAAGCGCAGCGTATCCGCCTTGCCGCGCAGCTCGGCTCCAACCTTCGGGGGGTTACCTATATCCTCGATGAACCCACGATCGGGCTTCACTCGCGGGATAATGCGATGCTGCTGTCCACATTACACAAGCTCGAAAACAAGGGCAATACGGTCGTGGTGGTGGAGCATGATGAAGAAACGATTCGGCACGCGGAACACGTGATAGACCTTGGCCCGGGGGCGGGCAAGCACGGTGGGCGGGTTGTGGCTAAAGGAAGTGTGAAAGACGTCATGCGGAGCCCCAAGTCGCTTACAGGGCAATTTCTTGCGCATCCATTGCGGCATCCGCTACTCGGTGTGCGCCGAACAACCAGTATAGACAAGAGGAGGGCGGGGAAAGACGGCGTTCTGGAGGTTGTGGGCGCGACTCTTCACAACCTGAAAAACGTGAATGTCAGGATACCTCTTGGGCGGCTGGTATGCGTCACGGGGGTCAGTGGAAGCGGCAAGAGTACCCTTGTTAGAGATATTCTTCACGACAATTTGGCCGCATTAACAAAAAAGAAACGCTCGCGGAGCGGCGCAAAGCCTTCGCCCGAGGGATGCCGTCGGATTGACGGCGCCGAAACGCTCGGGCGTGTACTCGAAGTCGATCAGACGCCGATCGGGCGTACGCCGCGGTCGTGTCCGGCAACCTATGTGGGCTTATGGGACCATGTACGCAAAATGTTCGCGCGAACGCCCGAGGCGATGATGCGCGGCTACGGGCCAAGTCGATTTTCCTTTAACGTTAAGGGGGGAAGGTGCGAAGAGTGCGAAGGGCAGGGGGTGAAGAAAATCGAAATGAGTTTTTTGCCCGACGTTTCCGTCGCCTGCGAAGCCTGTGGTGGAACGCGGTTTAACGCGGAAACCAAGGAGGCTGTTTATAAAGAAAAGAACATCGCGGAGGTGCTTGCCATGAGCATAGATGACGCAGTAGCGTTTTTTGAAGCGCATCCCTCGATTCATCATCCGCTCCGATTACTCCAGGATGTCGGGTTGGGCTATTTGACTCTTGGGCAGCAGAGCCCCACCCTGAGCGGCGGTGAAGCCCAACGTATTAAGCTTGTCACCGAACTGGCAAAGGCACGCGTCGGCCGGGTAGCCTCCGGCCGTCGAAAGAAAAATGGCTCGGCGAGAACATTCTATGTGCTGGATGAGCCCACGATCGGGCTGCATATAGCCGATGTCGAAAAGCTGGTCCGTGTGCTGCATCGCTTGGTCGAAGCCGGCAATACGGTCGTTATCATTGAACACAATCTCGATGTCGTAGCCGAAGCCGATTGGATCATCGATCTGGGCCCCGAGGGGGGGAGCGGCGGGGGACGGATTGTCGCGCAGGGCTCGCCCGAGGAAGTTGCGGGGGTGACAACCGATTCGCATACGGCGCGATTCCTTAGACAATTCCTCGCGGAACGAGGGGGTGTGGAATAAATTCCCCGGCGAGAACATAAAGTGGCGATTTGTGTCCGGCCGCCCACACCGCTGTGAAAGCTGAGCCGCGAAGGCGCCGATTTGCCGGGTGGACGCGTACTCACGCTCCACCCTCAAACTATTTTTTGGGGCCGAAAGCACCAAGATTATCGAGTTGATACAGTCATTGGGTGAGGTTCATCGCAGGTTGGGCATACCGATCAAAAATGCACTCTCCATCCGCTGAACTCATGCGCACATACCAGTATCATAGAAGGAACAAAGGCGGGAAGATCTCATGCGTCGTCTTCGACCCATCGCCTTAACGCTTGATCCGCACCGGTATACCAAGTGCATAATAGAGCATTGGCATACCGGATTTGTACTCGTAACTATTGCCGTTAAGTTCGGTTCGCGGCGTTTCTACGGCTCCTTGATTGCGGCCGGGTTTGGGGGAAAGCAATGTCCTGCCTCTTCATACTGGCGTATGAGCCTCAAAATAGCCCATATTTGCCACACTATCGTTTCGTAACTAGTATCACGCATTCGCCCCCCGGTGGTTTGCGGGGAAGCGACTATGGGCGTCGGCGCGAAACCCGCTCGAACGCTTCGCATCGGAGTGCGGTTTGTTCATAACGTATTTTTGTGACCTTCCAAACTCACTATATATATAGTAAGGAGAGAACGTATGGCCTATATACCTTCCTGGTTCACTAAAGCCAAACTGGGTGTCTTTGTCCACTGGGGTGTATTCAATCACATGTTCCTTGAAAAAGGGGTGCCGGTAGATGAACGTCCCGAAGGTAAGCGGGGGTTGTCCCGTGAGGGAACGGAACGTCGGGCGAAGATTTTTACCTGCGAAAATTTCGATATGGACCAATGGGCCGCCTGTTTTCGGCGGTGGGGTGCGCGCTATGCGGTTCTGACGGCGCGGCATTCGGCGGGTTTTCCGCTCTGGGACACCAAAATCGAGCCGGAACGGTCCATTATGACCATGTCGCCGTACAAGAAGGATATTGTCGAACAATGGTGCGAGGGCCTTCGGAGAGCCGGGTTACGAGTAGGAATCTACTTTTGCCATCGTGATTGGGGCGATCCGGATTTTTGCGCGGAGATGGACGGCGAAGCGTTTAAGGAACCCGACCCGGCAAAGCGCGCCCAGGCGTGGGAGCGCTATATCCAAAAGCGTAATGCGAAGGTGAAGGAACTCGTCACCAATTACGGTAAGATCGATCAGTTCTGGGCCGATGAAAACTGGGGACGCACCGCGGAACAGCTTCATTCTCAAGAGATGATCGATATAATCATCGAGAATCAACCCGGTGTTGTTCTTAACAATCGCTACGGCCTTCCCCACGGCGGCATGCACAGTAACCCCGAACAGAATGTACCCACCATACATCTCAAGCCCGGCGATCAATATTTCGAGATGTGCGATTTGCTTGTGGATAATTCGCCTCATTGGCAATACATACCGGGTGAGCGTGATTATAAACGCAAAGAGGATGTTTTGCGATTTTTTATCGATTGTATTACGTCCGGCGGGAACTACTTGGTCAATATTGGTCCAGATCCCACGGGTAAAATTCCCACCAAAGAGATCGCGATACTCGATTACTTAGGCGATTTTTGTCGAAAGAACGAAGAGGCGATCTACGGTACGCATGCGGGACTCGAACGGCGTTTTTACGGTGGGGGCTCGACCATGCGCGGCAATGCGATTTACCTGTTCGCGGTGGAGCGGGGCGGTGAAGAGATCGCATTCCGCGGCATCAGAAATCAAATCGGTCGTATTACCCGGTTGGACAACGGCGAGCAACGCGCTTTCCGTCTGTCCGGCGGACGCCCCACCCACAATGCGCCCCCTTACGTATGGATTGACACAAGCGCCGATCAGGACGAAAACCGGCCGATTGTATACAAGGTGGAGTATGAAGGGAACAAGCTCGATATTTGCCCGTGGTAAGTTCCACGAGGGCGCCGGTAGAACAAATCGAGGGACTGAACAATAAAAGGCGCGGAGAGCACGAAACTATCTCGGTCGTAGCATTAAAACCCGTTCGAGCTTGGTTTAGGGTCTTTTATTTGCGGCGGAGTCCCGAACGCTTCGGGAACGATTATTTGCCTAACCGAAAGATTACGTTAGCGCGTATGCCCCCCCCAAGGGCCGGGCGTCCGGCCGGTCGGTGAGGATGAACTCGTTCGACGCCGGCGGGGGAAACGAATTTCGGGAGTCGCTTCCAAAATGATCTGCTACTCAGGCCAACCGCGAAGATTTGTCTGTTTTGTTGGGCCACCTCACTATATCACCGGGGATATGCCTCGTCGCTCCGCTTTTCGGGATCACATCCAGGCCTTCTCTCTAAACCTTCCTTGACGCTCCTCTTTCCAAAAGCGGCTCTAATATAATCATGCGTGAGCTTGAAGAGCTACCGCGGGGGCATTGCGACACAATTATGCATCTATCGCGGGACAAGCGGCAATTTATCGTCGAGCCGGGGCCCGGCGTCGAGTCTTAGGCTTCGCCGGGTACCGGCGTCCTCGTCCCCATAATCCGCCGCAAAACCCGAAAAAATTAGATAATGCAGGCCATTTTGCGGATACGGCCGGATATCGTCGATGATTTCGCCCGTGCGCCAAAGCCCATTCGCTACAATCTTGTAATAACTCCATCTTGGTTGGGACAAATTTGTCAAATAAATCCATTGCTTTTATAGCAAAACCGCGTTTTTGCGTTCGATTGGGCCAATCGGGCGCGCGGCACACCGCTTGCGTTTGGAATCCGAACGGAGAGACC
>WJJU01000810.1 GCA_014729595.1 Chitinivibrionales bacterium | reverse complement strand
GTGTTGGATGTTAGCAAGGATGTCGTGGAGGTAACCGAAGAGGAACTGGCCGAGGGCAAAGCCGGAGCCGATGAACGGGTGCGTGAAGGCGAGGAACCCGAGGAAGTGGCCGCGGAAGACGAAGAAGAAAAGCCGAAGACAAAACGCCGGGTTGTGAGACGCAAAATGGTTAAGGTACCGGAAGAAGAAGATTGAGCAATTAGCGTTTTCTCAACTTTCTACACCGCGCTCCGTAAGCCGCCGGTGACAACGAAAGCTACGACGATCGCGTGCGTGCGGCCGAGGAGCCGCCGGGCAAAGGATACATGCCCGGACTGTGCGTGTCTACAAACAAGGAGATAGTAATGGCAATCAGTGCAACCCAGGTGAGGGAACTTCGCGAGGCCACCGGTCTTGGAATGATGGCATGTAAGAAGGCGCTGGAAGAGGCCGACGGCGATATGGAAAAGGCTATCGAAAGCTTGCGCAAGCAGGGTCAAGCCACCGCCGCCAAGCGAGCCGGCAAAGCCGCAAAAGAGGGAAAAGTTTCGGTGCTTGTCGAGGACGGTACCGCGTTGATGTACGAAGTTAATTCCGAAACCGATTTTGTGGCGCGCAACGATGACTTTGTTGGATTCTGCGAAGATCTCGGGACGTTGCTCATGAAAGAGAAGCCTGCATCTATCGAGGATGCAAAGGCATTGAAATCCGATCAAATGGGTGGGCAAGCAGTCGAGAGTAAGCTGATGGAGTTGGTCGGGAAAATTGGTGAAAACATTTCATTCCGACGTTTCAAGATAATAAACGCCGATGAGGCCTCGGAACGCCTTTTTACCTATATTCACGGCAACGGGCGAATCGGTGTCGTGGTAAAGCTTGCGGCCGACAAGGCGGAATGTCTTGATTCCGACGCCATGAAGCAATTGGGTAAGGATGTGGCCATGCAGGTGGCGGCGGCAAACCCGGTTGCGGTCAATCCGGAGGGGCTTCCGCAAGATCTTGTGGCCAAAGAGAAGGATATTTACACCACTCAAGCTCAATCATCGGGTAAGCCCGAGAAAATCTGGGATCGTATAGTGGAGGGTAAGCTCAGCAAATTCTACAAAGAAGTTGCCTTGATCGAGCAAGCCTTTATCCGCGAGCCGGATATCTCGGTGACCGATAGGATCAAACAGACGGAAAAGGAAACCGGCTGTTCGATCTCCGTGATCGAGTTCGGTCGCTACGAACTCGGTTCTGAGGAATAAAAGCGTATGAAGGCGCGCTACAAGCGTGTTCTCCTCAAGCTCAGCGGTGAAGCACTGGCCGGGGAGCGCGGCTACGGAATTGATGCCGACGTCGCCTCCCATATTGCCGCCGAGATCAAGGAGATTCACGACGAAGGTGTGCAGGTTGGCATCGTTATTGGCGGGGGGAATATCTTCAGAGGAGTAGCGGGCGCGGCCGCCGGAGTGAATAGGACTGTGGGGGACACGGTCGGGATGCTCGCCACCGTCATCAATTCACTTCTTTTCAGAGAATCGCTTGAGGCCGTCGGCGTACCGGCAATTGTTCTTACGGCACTAAGAATCGACAAAGCCGGCGAATACTACATTCCGGAACACGCGATGGAGTACATGGTCGGCGGGCGCGTGGTCATTATCGCGGCGGGAACGGGGAACCCGTTCTTCACCACCGATACCGCCGCGGCTCTCCGTTGTGCGGAGACGCGCTGCGACGTGCTTTTGAAGGCAACGAAGGTGGATGGTATCTACGACTGCGATCCGATGACCAATCCCGCGGCGGAAAAGATTGACGCCCTCACGCACCGCGAGGCTCTGAAGCGAGGGATACGGGTGATGGATGCAACTGCATTTTCATTGTGCATGGAGAATGGAATCCCAATAGTTGTCTTTGAGCTGGCGGCGAAGGGCAATCTTAGAAAATGTGTGGAAGGTCTCCCCGTAGGTTCGACGGTTAGCAAGGAGGCATAGATGAGCATGACAGATTCGGTCCGCACCGAAACCGAGCAAAAAATGGCCAAGAGCATAGACAATCTCAAGCGGGAATTCTCGCGGGTTCGCACGGGGCGCGCAACCCCGTCATTGCTTGAAGGAGTAACGGTCGAATATTATGGATCGCCAATGCAGATCAGTCAGGTCGCGAGCATTTCGGTCCCTGAAGCGCGCTTGATGATCGTGCAACCTTGGGAAAAAACCATGCTGCCCGCTATTGAGAAGGCGATAATGAGTTCGGATCTGGGGCTTAACCCTCAAAACGACGGCAATCTTATTCGGCTTCCTATTCCAGCGCTTACCGAGGAACGCCGCAAAGAGCTTTTCAAAAACTGCCGCAAGCTCAGTGAGGACGCCAAAGTTGCGATACGCAACATTCGACGCGACGGCAACGATAAGCTCAAAAAAGCGGAGAAAGCCAAGGAGATTACTCAGGACGAGCAGAAAAAAGCGCTCGATGACATCCAGAAACTCACCGACGGCTTTATTGCTTCGGTGGATGAACTCTTGGCTTCTAAAGAAAAAGATATTATGGAGGTGTAACGCCTCGCCGGTGACATGATACCGTCCCCAAAGCCCGTCCATAAGGAGGGGCTTTGATATTTTTCGGGGGACAACCTTCTTAATTTATTTTTAAATACCCGTCGGCCTTTTTGAAACCTCCGTGGTTTTGCCGTGTATCAATTGCCGGCCGTACGGAATGAGCACCTTGGCTTGACGCTCGACCCCCGGCCGCGAAGTGAGCCATTACCATGAGGTTGGTCGTGGTGGTACCTGGAAGGCAACCACAAACCGAGGATCCGCCGGTATGGAATCGCGCCGACGATTGCGTTGCGGCGACTAAATTTTAATCGACAACTCCTAATCCGTCTATATAAAGGGAGTGTAGTGAATTTTCCCCGCCATATCGGGATTATAATGGACGGCAACGGCCGATGGGCTCGCAAGCGGGGGCTTCCCCGCACAATGGGGCATAGAGCCGGCACGGACGCCACCCGAAAAATTGTTCGCGCATGCGGCGAGTTGGGTATTCCCCATCTGACCATCTATGTCTTTTCCGCCGAGAACTGGGCTCGCCCCGAAAAGGAGGTCCGGCTTCTTATGGAATTGTTGGTCGAGATGATTCGTCGCGAGGTCGGCGAGCTAAATAAAAGCAATGTCCGTCTGAACGCTATCGGTGACCTGTCCAGACTTCCCCCCAAGACTCGCAAAGAACTTTTCCGGGGCATCGAAGAAACTTCGGACAATACCGGCCTTAATCTTATCCTGGCGATTAGCTATGGAGGCCGAAACGAGATCGTTCACGCGGCTCGTCGTTTTGCGAAAGACGCCCTCGAGAGCCCCGATTTAATCGATACGCTCGACGAAAAAAAATTCGGCCAATACTTGTTCACCAAAGGGTTTCCGGATGTCGAACTCATAATTCGCACGGGCGGCGAGAAACGTATGAGTAATTTCCTCATTTGGCAGGCCGCCTACGCCGAACTCTATCTAACCGACACACTCTGGCCAGATTTCGATCGCGAATGCCTGGAGCGGGCGATAGAGGACTTTGCCCGTCGTGAGCGACGCTTCGGTAAGGTTCTGGAGCAGGAATGAATCGACCCAATCTCACCAAACGAATCCTTTTTGCATTGTGGGCCGTTCCTGTCGGGTGGTGGGCAATCAACTCCGATCTCAATCTTTTGGGC
>WJJU01000809.1 GCA_014729595.1 Chitinivibrionales bacterium | reverse complement strand
TCCAATGAGAGAAAAGGCGGCCGCGTATCTCTGAATTTCTATCGTGTTTCTTCGCGCCGGGACGGTCTATGCCGTCAGGTGTGAAACGTATCAACTATTGAAGAGAGGAGCAGATTATGGCTTCAACGAACTGCCTTTCTTGTGCTATGCCGTTAACTCCCGACACCAGAGGCGCTTCGGAGTCGCATTGTCGGTATTGCACCGATGAGCAGGGCAATCTCAAGGACTGCGAGCAGGTACGGTTTGGGATCGCCCAATGGTTTAAACAATGGCAGCCGGGGCTCGATGACGAGACCGCTTCCCGGAGAGCTAAGCTGTATATGCAAGCAATGCCCGCCTGGGCTGAATGACGGCAATGGTAAAGGGTGCCGTAGTGGGCACTCTTCACCTATCTTTATTTTATTATCATTATAGATTCGCTGATTTTCACCGCGGCTCCGAAAATTAAGGAGTTCCGGCGGCGTTTGCCATCGTTTCTATTATGTCTTCCGTGCGCCGTCACCGCCGCTCCGTCACCAAAAGTGTTTCGGTACCGCGGTGCGGCGCCAAACCCATGTGTAGTTTTTGCGTGGTTTTTCGCGGTGAATCGAATCAAGCGAAAGGTAAGGAATCATGGAAAGCGACCTGAAATGTATCACCGTCAGTGAGAAAAATCTTGATGAGCATCCGGGTGTGATCTGCTTTATCAACCCCAAGCACAAATCTCATAGCTACAAAATCGAATGGATTCGACAGCGGTTCGACGAAGGGCTTACGATCAAGCTATTGTACGAAAACGGGCAAAAAAAACCCGTGGGATTCATCGAGTATATCCCCGGCGAAAACGCCTGGCGCGCCGTTTCGGCAAGGGGACACCTGTTTATCCATTGCATTTATGTGTACCCGAACAAAAACAAAGGCAAGGGTTTCGGCAAGCGCCTTATTGATGAATGTCTCGCGGATGCCGGGAACGGCGGTTATCGGGGCGTTGCCGTGGTTACGAGTTCGGCGGCGTTTATGGCCGGAAGCGATCTATTCGCGAAAAACGGGTTCACACAGGTGGACCGAGCGGCATCGAACGATGAACTATGGGTAAAAACACTCAAAGACGGCCCCAAACCCACCTTCAATGATTGTGAAAAGCGACTCTCAGCCTACGACGGATTGCATGTCATTTATACAAAGCAATGCCCTTGGGTCGCCCGTTTTGTCGATGAATTGCGGGGCACATCTTATTGCAAAGACCTCAATCTCACGATTACCGAGTTGAAAGAGCCCTCACAGGCGCAAAAAGCCCCCTCGATTTACGCAACGTTCAATTTGGTACATGACGGCAAAATCCTTGCCGATCGTTATATCTCGATGACCAGATTCAGGAATATCTTGCGCAAAGAGAAACTGCTGTAAGAGAAATGGTTTACGACGTCCCGAGAGGCATTAAACCGGCCAAGATAGAGCATGAAAGCGCGTCACTTGGTTAGCGCCGATATATACCGAAAACCGAGTACCCCAAATCGCACGGATAGCTCCCCGGCAACGCAACGTCGGAAATAAACTCACAGACAACGCACGAGGGAGCCTAGCCACGCCGTCCGGGGAGTTTTTTTAGCATTTTATTAGCTTACGGTTAGCATTCATATTCTTTTCCGTTAGTATTCCATTTGGCCGCTTTTGGCGCCAAGACCACGATTTATATTACACCGTCTTTTGCTGTGGGGGAATATACACGATTGGGCCAAAGCTAAGACTGCCAATTGGAATCTCGTTGTATTACAAACAATGCCCGGGCACTTTGAGCCGCTTGCGCCGATATTACTAGTGGGAGCCAACGCTCTCCCCTTTTTTATGGATTCATCACGGCGGCATCGAGAAACGAGTGCGGCGTTGAATGCGCGGTTTGCTTTGCGCCTTTAATTACTACCGGAAAAAAATAAAAATGAGACCGAGCAACACCTGCACTTCGGTTGTTACGACAAAATCGTCGGAGAGAAGCGTTAGGCGATACTTTGATTTTTCCGGCGCTCCTTTTTATGCGGGACTTAGCCACGGCATCGCCGAACCTACCGCCATTCATACTCATAATGGAATCGAGATCGGCGGCGTTCTTGAAGGCGAGGGAGTAATGCTGCTGGCCGGGAGGGAAATTACTCTACGGCGAGACGATCTGTTCTTTATTGACGCGGGTACACCACATTGGCACTACGCCCGTAACGGCAAAATGTTTACGCACACGTGGATTGCCCTTCCGTTCCACGCCATCATGGCCGTCGCGCCACTTCGGGGGTACACGCGTCTCTATGAACCTTTTATCGCTACGCGCCGCGGTCTGACGCCGGTGCTCACCCAGCGGGGCGGTCTCGTTAAGCTCACCGAACAGATCTTGCAGCTCCATGCATTACATCCTGATTTTTGGGACCTGGAAGCTTGGGCAAAGATTCTTGAGATTCTCGTTGGAATCACCAAAGTCACTCTTCCGCAGCTTAAAAATGGCGAGCATCAAACGGTATCAGAAGGCATTGGACGCATTATGCCGGCAGTCAATCACCTCAACATCCATTTTGCCGAGCAAACCCCCATCGACGAAC
>WJJU01000808.1 GCA_014729595.1 Chitinivibrionales bacterium | reverse complement strand
GGATATCCCCCGCGAGAACGAATTGGCTATAACCAGGAACATCGCCCCGAGAGCGATAGCGCCCCCCAGCAGAAGACTTCGCCGCTTCTGGCGAACCAAATTACGGAAGCTGATCTGAAGAATCGTCCGGTTCATAGACTCTTGTCTCCTGCACTACTGACGCGATATTGCATCCAGCGGTGTGATATTACGTGCAACAATAATCGGATAAATTACGGCAATAACGGCCACCAGAGCCAACTGGGCGAAAGCAAGCGCGAAATCACCTGCCGTCAGAAACGGTTGAAACGTGTCGCCGCCGTACAAAAGCTGAACCATGTCATTGTTTGTAGTCAAATTCATAGCCGACAAAACCGTCACGAAAATCCATCCCGCCGCAATACCGATCGATCCGAAGAAAGCGGCGAGTACGACGGTCTCGGCGAAGAACATTTTGCCGATGAATTCTTTTTGAGCACCAATCGCGCGCATCATGCCGATTTCCGGGGTTCGCTCCAGTGCCGACATGCTCAACGTATTGACTATTATTACAATCGCCACGACAAAAAGAAGCATCACAAACACAAACAGCGATGACTTGATCAACACCGCCATACCGCCGACCGGCCCGATAGATTTATGCCAAATTACCGGTCGCACGCCGGTGCCGGCATTGTCGAGTGCCGCGCCCAAAGCTTTCACGCCCTCTTCCTGCTTAACGCCGTCACGAAGTTTAACCAGGACCAAATTGTATGTACCGGCATCCAAGTCCACCGCCTCGGCCTCATCAACAGGCCTGTCTTTAAATACGACTTCGTCCACCTCTCTATCGTGCTCAACCAATAGATCCTCTTCCGCAAAGAGCGCGTCAAGATTCGATTCGTCAAAATCAAGTAGTTCCTTGCTCTCATTAGGTATCTCAACCAATTGATGCGCGGCGGCGACATAGCCCATGCAATGACGATACGACTCAATATCCATGATTACAAAGGTACCCAAAATGGTATTGAGCGACTTGTATTTGACGAGCCCCCGTACCGGAAGACGTATGTCGGTCGAGGTATTGTCGTCACTGAGCCCCATAAATATCATGTTTCGCCTGATGGTAAGATTTCGCCCCATCTTTTGGGCTTCTTCGGGCATAATCGACGTATCAACCTCGGTTGACTCCGGCATGAAAAAGATCCCCATCGAAGTGGTAAGCATTTTCTGCGCGCCGGTGGCAAGTAATACACCCTCTTCACCAGGCTTGAGAAACGATCCCTGAACGAGTTCCAGATTATCCGGAAAAAATTCGCCGTACTGCTTGATATCGGCACCGATCAAAAAAGCCCCGTCCATCGAACCGCCGGCATCGTTAAGCACCATCGCCACATTCTTGCCAATCGGCAAAAACGACGATACAACATCCGATTCTTCCAGTACTTTCTTTACGTGCTCATATTCGGGCAGCGGCTCTACCGAGGAGCCCATCATGCTCAGGAATACATTGTCCCCCTGCTGCTTTTTCGACACCAGGACTACATCACCCGAAAAGCTGCGCACGATACTTTCCTGCAAGCCCTTATTCATGCCGGTGATGACACCGGCCCCGACGGTCATCAGCAGCGCGCCTAAAAACAGAATAGTCCCAACGATGAGACTTTTCCCCTTATGCCGCCAGATGTTGCGCCAGGCGATCTTGACAAGTATTCCCATGGGGTCAGTCCTTTGCGATAAGACCGTCTTGGATTTTCACCACACTCTTGGCATACTGCATGACGTTGGCGTCGTGGGTGGAGAAAATGAAAGTGGTGTGAAGACGCTCGTTCATCTCTTTCATAAGATCGAGGATAGACGCACCGGTCTTTGAGTCAAGGTTTGCCGTCGGTTCGTCGGCGAGTACAATGTCGGGCTCGGTGACCAGCGCGCGCGCAATGGCCACACGCTGCCGCTGCCCGCCGGACAGCTCCGCGGGACGGTGCGTAAGATATTCGGAAAGCCCGACCGCTTTCAACAGGTCCGCCGCGGCTTTTCGCGCCTTGGCCTTACTTATCTTTCCCGCCAGCAAGAGCGGAAACTCGACATTCTCCAGTGCCGTGAGAACCGGAATAAGGTTAAAGGTCTGGAAAATAAAGCCTATTCGATGGAGTCGCAGATCGGTGATCTGTTTGTCCTTTAAGGTGGAAACCTCTTGGTCCGCCACCTTCACACTGCCTTCCGTCGGGTGATCGATGCAGCCGATCACATTCAACAAGGTTGTTTTACCGCTTCCCGATGGACCAACAATACTGAGCAAATCCCCCTTGGCAATATCGAGATCGACCCCGCGAAGCGCGTGGACCGTCGTTTTGCCGAGAGGATAGTCTTTTTTCAGGCCACGGATTTCGATTATGTTCACCGTTTTCCTCCCCGGTTGCACACCGGCGCCTCTCTTCTCTTGATTCGCTTCTATTTGAAAGAACTGGATTGTGAGTCCAAGAAAATATATTCGTTTTGCAACCGACGTGTCTTTTCGAATGCGTCATTGCCGCACGATCAATCGAATACCGGCCCCGGGGGTTCCGCTTGCGTATCGTTCGGGGGGCAAAGAACGGCCGGGTAAACATGTAAACGATCCGTACCTCACCTACTTATTTTACTTGCTGAGAGCGACGAACCGCGCAGTACTCACCGCACATGCTGCAGAGATTGGATTCATCGCCGGGAGGAAGTGATTCGCGATAAGCGCGGGCTTTGGGGGGATCGATACAGAGCGAAAGGATTTGCTCCCAATCGAGCCGCATCTTGGCCGCGGATATGGTATTGTCCCACTCCATGGCCCCCGGATGATGCCTGCCGACATCAGCCGCATGCGCGGCTATGCGTGAGGCGATCACACCTTCACGAACATCTTCCACCGACGGCAGCCGTAGGTGCTCCGCGGGAGTGACGTAGCAGAGAAAATCCGCGCCTGCCATGCCCGCTACGGCGCCGCCGATCGCACCGGCGATATGATCATAGCCCGGACTGACATCGGTCACCAGCGGGCCCAGAACATAGAAAGGAGCATTGTCGCACAGTGTTTTTTCGATCTGTATATTCGCGGCCACCTGATCGAGCGGCACATGCCCCGGCCCCTCCACAAAAACGCCCACGCCGCGCGCCCGGGCACGCTTCACCAGCTCCCCCAGCACGGTCAGTTCCTCGATTTGCACCCGATCCGTGGCATCCTTGAGCGCACCCGGCCTAAAACCGTCACCCAAGCTCACGGCTACATCATGAACCGATAGAATATCGAGCAGACGATCATACTGCTCATACAAGGGATTTTCACGATTATTGTGATGTATCCACTCCATCATAATAGTCCCCCCACGGCTCACGGCGCCCGCCATGCGGCCTACTTCCTTGAACCTGTCGACCGTTCGGCGAGTCACCCCGCAGTGAAGCGTCAGGAAATCAACGCCCTGCCGGCAATGCTCCTCGATAACGCCAAACATTTCATCCGGCGTAAGCTCCAAAACCGATTTTTTTGCATCCCGGGCAACCTGAACCATCTCGTACAAAGGCACTGTTCCGAATGCCAGTGGACATTCAGCCAAAAGCTCTCGTCGTATTGAGGGAATATCGCCACCCGTAGACAGATCCATCACGGCGTCGGCTCCGTGTTCCACCGCCATAAGGAGCTTTGCTATTTCGTTTTCGAGATCGACCCGGGAAGGAGACGTGCCGATATTGGCATTGACCTTTATCCGGGTTCCGGCGCCGATAGCCAACGGCTTGATCCCGCGTTTGGCGTTGCGCACGATCACCACCGTCCCCGCGGCGATTCGCGCACGCAGCGATTCGGGATCCACCCCCTCTTGTTTCGCCACCATTCGTATTTCTTCGGTGATCTCTCCCGCCCCGGCTCTCTCGACTCTGGTCATTCTTCCATCCTGTAGTCTAGGTTTGCGTGGGTCTATGACACAATTTTAAAAAATAGGTCATTTCTTCGTCGACGATGGGAGTGCAATGTTCCGAAAAGCGGGCCGTCCAAAATTTTGGTGGACATAGGGGGTCTCGAGATGTTAGAATAGTTACCTCTAAACAAATGGTTTGTCTTGTTCGTAATTATGACCTATATTTACCCGTCCTTCCGGTGCAATGAAGTCAAACCGGAGGTCGACCCGGCGGCTCCGAAGCGGGTGACGGGAGCATGATGGACGTCTCTCCCCCGCCCGGAAAAGGGCTGCCGATACACAAGATACGCGAAAAGGCTCGGTAACAACAACCGGAAAGTAGGCACAAGGTACGGCGAGAAGGTAGCCGG
>WJJU01000807.1 GCA_014729595.1 Chitinivibrionales bacterium | reverse complement strand
GGCGTGGGCTCCTCGACAATGCGCAAATCACCAATATCGAATAATTTCGCGACTCTCATGCTATGACACCTTTCCATCCGTATAGTTTGAAGGGGGATCGACCAGGAGAATGGAAGAAAAATATAGGCTGTGACCTCCGCAAGAAGCATACGTTTGTTCCCGCGAACTTCCGAAGCACTCTCCGGTCCCCGCATATACGGCGAGAACACGGTCGCGCATAACGATTTCTTGCCAAAACGGCTGCGCCCGACATATCTTGAAAATGTTGGGCTCCTTCTTTCCTTGGAGCACTGTCGAGATGCAGCTACTGAAAGCCTTGTGGTTTGTTAACCTTTTTTCATTTGTGCTGACCCTGATCTACGTATGGAGCAGAATCCTTGTAGTGTCGGCCAGGATCAAGGCAATAGTGCGCCTCATGAGGGATATCGAGGCCTTGTCCGCATCTTCCGGAACAGTTGCAAAGCCGAGTGGGGAACGCGCTGCGGGGAGTCCCGCCGAAACGTAAGGATCGTTTCGGCCTGCGTCATAGATGCGGGTGTGGTTCTTTGACATCCATTTAGAAGATCGTGTACCTTCGCGGCCCGGATATCGGTGTATTTACTTCGGGTCGACGATGCCGTTTCGGATAGTACCGAGTGTCCGAGACGACCGGAAGGCAAGAGAAGACTGAGAGTTACTTTCCCGCGATGCGCACCCGTAATACGGACGATTGCGCGCCGGGATAAGCACGTGCAGCGCAATGAAGCCTGCGATGGGGGGGGACGCCCGCGAGCTTAAAAACAAGCCCGGCGATTTTCAATGCCCAACCCCTTAGGGACAGGTGCCCCGCCCAATCGGCGGGAGCGTTCAAATAGGAAACACCATATATGGAGAATAAGTATGGATCTTGCATCAAATGCGACAGCGGTCTTCCTGGTCCTCATCGGCCTATGCATCGTGTTGCAAATAATTACTCTAACACTGATGATCAGAATGGGCTCCGTGCTGAAAAGCATTGTTGCGCAACAGCATGCGCAGGCTCGTAGCCAAAGGTCGGAAAAACAGGGCCGAGACAAGCGTGACCAGAGGCGCTCTCGAAAGCAGCCTCAATCACCGAAAGCAAACAACACCGCTTCGCCGCAACAGAATGCACAAGCAAACTCAGTCGACAAGTCTTTGAGAGAAATTAATCTTCGTCTGAAAAGTGCTGAGCGCGATCAGGAGAAAGCCCGTCAGAAGCTCCAAGACAATCCCAATAAGAAATCTCGAAGGGGTGGCTCGCGGAGGCGCCGGAACCGGACCCAGGATAATCAGGGCCAGGACTGGAAAAGCAATGACCGGCCCAACCATGAGAAGAAGACCGATTCCTCCGATACCCAACCTACAAACGGAAAGCCAAGTGGCGAAAGGTGGGAGGAAGAATCTCAGCAATCGCCGCAATCGCCGAATCGTCCCGAGACCGTAACGGAGGAACAGGTAACCGTCGCGGAAGCAGTCGAATCAAATAAAACTGAAGATGCTTCGTTTGAGCATGGACGGAAATTTGCCGTAAAAAGGCGTGCCCTTAATGTCGATTCCGATACCGAGGAACCACGGAATGGGCAGGCAAGCGATTCAGACCAAGTTCAGGAACAGGAGACGACCGAAAAAGAGATTTCGTTCGGCCGTCGATAGAGACTTGTCGAAATGATTAGATGAACCATGGGCCGGGAGATAATTCTCTCGGCCCTTTTTTTTGGGGGGGGCCGGCAGGGCGCACCTGCTTGGTGGTGCGGAGGTGATTGCCTCTTAGTCCACTACACACCCGACAGGGGGAAGTGTTGGCCGGGTGGCAAGGGCGCCCTTTTTCCGCTTATTCGGTCGGCTCCAGAGAAATCCCCATCTGCTTCATTTTGCGCCATACCGTACTTCGATCAAAACCCAAGTGCCGAGCAACACTCGTCTTGTTCCATCGATACTTGCGCAAAAGTTCGACCAACTCCTCACGAGTAATATCTCGAGGACGCATTGTCGTCGATGTGGGGGGCTTCTCCATTTCATCGGTTTCCGAGCGGCAAATCGCGCCGCGAAGTTCCACTTTGCGAATATCCAACGGAAGATCGAAAATGTCGATAAGTCCTTCTTGGCATGTCACGAATGCATGCTCGACGGCATTCTCCAATTCCCGAACGTTGCCCGGCCAGCAGTAATCCATGAGCGTGACGGCGGCGTCATGCGTTAGCCCGGTAATAGTTCTTCCGGTCTCTTGGCGGTACTTGGCAATAAAGTAATCGACCAAAAGCCCAATGTCTTCTTTGCGCTCGCGTAACGGGGGAAGGTGTATCGGGAAAACCTTTAAGCGGTAATAGAGATCGTCGCGGAACTCGCCGGCCGCCGCTCTGCTTCGAAGATTGCGGTGGGTGGCGGCAAGAATACGAACGTCGGCTTTTCGCGTGATACTCTCCCCAACCCGCTCGAACTCCTTTTCCTGAAGAAAACGGAGAAGCTTGACTTGAATAAGCGGCGAAACCTCTCCGATTTCATCGAGAAAGAGTGTCCCGCCTTCCGCGCGCTCGAATCGCCCCACTTTGTCTTGGACGGCGCCGGTAAATGCGCCTCGTGTATGGCCAAACAGCTCGCTTTCCAAAAGGCTTTCGGGAAGAGCGGAGCAGTTGACTTTCACCAGGGGGGCGCCACGGCGATCACTCGCATTGTGGATTGCTTCGGCTATCAACTCTTTGCCGGTGCCGGTTTCACCTTGAATCAACACCGTGGCATTGGAGGCCGCGGCGAGTTCAACCAGCTTTAAAACATCATCCATCGCGCGACTTTTGCCGATGATTCGACCGAAACGGCCGCGGTTTCGAACCGACTCCTCCAATTCCGCAAGACGCCCCTCCGTTCGCTTTAAGATCGATATGTCGGTCAGCGTTTCGACCGCGCCCATCACGGAACCGTTTTCATCGTATAACAGACGGCCGTTTTTAAGTATCGGAACCGTCGTACCGTCGGGGCGTCGCAGCGCACATTCCATACCGTCCAATCGGCCTTTGCGAAACAGATCGCATTCCCGTGTAGTGCTGCATGCACACACAAGGATGTCGGAGCATTGTCGACCCCGCAATTGTGTCACATTACGCGCCGACAGACGCTCCATTGCGCGGTTGGCGTGACGTATAATGCCGTCTGTGTCCAGGATCAGTACCGCTTCCGCCATCGCTTGCAAGATTGTTTCGTAGCACCCGGGTGAAAGACGGTCATTTTCTACACGGCATTGATTATCCATAGTTTTCTCC
>WJJU01000073.1 GCA_014729595.1 Chitinivibrionales bacterium | reverse complement strand
TTCCCCCACGGCCCTAAACCGAAACAAAAAACTGAGACTATGGATACTACATCGAAATCAGGAACGTCTATGAGCGACCTCTTCCCGCGCTATCCGGAACGTATCGACCGGAAAGATTTCTACCCCGTAGCGTATCGCTATATGTATCTCTCACGCACTATGGAAGAACGGCTCACGGAGCTTTTTCGCAAAGGACACGTGAAAGGTACTGTCATTATATCCATTGGCGGAGAAGCCACGACGGTCGGCATGGCCATGCCTTTTAGGCCGGGCAAAGATGTTGCCGGCCTTCTTCATCGGGACTTTATCAGTCATATACTCCTTGGCTCAACGCCATTTGCGATGATGTGCCAGTACATGGCCAACGCCCAGAGCCCGACTCACGGCCGTGAGGGCAATGTTCACCACGGCGACGCCGTCGGGAGACGTCTTCCCATGATAAGCCACCTCGGTAACATGCTCGCTCCAACCGTGGGCGCGGTATGGAGTGCTCGACGTAACGGGGAAGAGGTGTTCGGGCTTGGGGTGATCGGCGACGGCGGCTCGAGCACGGGCGATTTCCATGAATCGATAAACATGGCTTCGGTTCTTGATGTACCAATATTGTTTTTGATCGAGAATAATTGCTATGCCTTTTCCACCCCTACCCGTTATCAGTATAACTGCAAGAATCTTTCGGACCGCGCCGCGGGCTACGGTATCGAAGGTAAGACGGTGGACGGCACGGATGTATGGGAGGTGTATTCGCGTGTATGCGATGCGCTTGACACAATGGCCCGCACCTCGAAACCGTACATGCTCGAATGCCGTTGCCTGCGTCTTGAAGGTCACGCGGTATATGACGGCGGAGAATATGTCAGCAAAGAGGAGCGGGCGGAGTGGATAAAGCTGGAACCACTCAAGCGCGCCCGCGGGCAACTTCAAGAGGTGTCCGGGTACACCGAAGAGCGCGTTGCGGCCCTCGAATCGGAGATCGACGCCGAGGTGGAAGATGTTATAGAAAAGGCGCTGTCGGTAGAGCGCCCGTCCCCTCATTCACCTCCATGGCATGTTTACGCACCGGCCGAAACATTCAAGACCCCCCCATACCGAGCAGCGAAAGCAAAAAACGGGAGTGCGGTTACGGCGGCGCTGAATTATGTTCTTCAAAACGACGCCGGGGCCGTCCTTATGGGTCAAGACATCGGGCCCTACGGTTCGGCTTTCAAGACATGCAAAGGATTGTTTGCCACGTACGGGCGTGAGCGGGTGATCGACATGCCTATTTGTGAATCGGCGACGGTTGGCATGGCGCTTGGCGCCACACAAACGGGTACGCGGCCCGTGGTCGAGTTTCAATTTGCCGATTTTGGGACCGAAGCGGTCACGCAGTTGGGTCTGAACGCGGCGACATGGTTCTTCCGGGCCGGGACACCGGCTCCGATGGTCTTGCGGCTTCCGTGCGGAGGCGGCATTACCTTGGGCGCATTCCACTCCGGTGAGTACGACGGCCTGTGGTCGCGTTTCCCCGGTCTCAAGCTGTTCTATCCCGCTACACCACAAGAGACGTTCGAAGCGTTGGTGGCGGCATACTACGACCCTAATCCTTGCCTCGTGTTCGAGCACAAGCTGCTGTACTGGAGCACCGACGGCGCGATTGAATTTGATGGAGACGTGTCGTCGGTACCGCGGCCTCGGCGCTATCGGGAAGGTGATCAGCTCACGATTATTGCGACCGGCGCCATGGTTCGCGAGTCCTTAGCCGCCGTCGAAACACAAGAATGCTTGGCGGAAGTGTGGAACCCATATATTTTAAAGCCGCTGGAACTCGGTCCCATTCTCGACTCGGTCAAGAGAACCGGTCGTGTACTGGTAGTGCAGGAAAGCGGTTATACGTCAGGGCTTGGCAATCATATTATCGCTGAAATCATTCAGCAATGCTTCGGGGCGTTGAAATGCAGACCACGATTGGTAAGCCCCCCGGATGTACCGGTTCCGTTCGCCCGAGAACTTGAAAGCCACTACCTACCGGGCCGGAAGAAAATCGGTGATGTTATCAGATCGATGCTGGAGGCTTCGTGAGCACAGAGGAGTTTAAAACGGTACTATATTTACCCGCCCAAGCGGCCGCGGAAACCGAAGCGACCATAGTGTCGTGGAAAGTGGCGGAAGGCGCCGTATTTGCCAAAGGGGATATTCTAGCCGAGGCCGAAAGCGCCAAGGCATCCTTCGAATTCGATGCACCGTGTAATGGAAAAGTGGTGAAACTATTGGCCGCCGAAGGTGATGAGGTACCCTTCGAAAAACCGGTAATCGAGATTGAAACATCCGATGAATCCGTAAAAGAAGTAATTCGCCATGTTTCCGAAGCGGAACCGGCGGCGGAAATGGCGGTGGCCGCGCCTAAACATGAAGATTCGTCATCAAGCGAACAGATTACTATCCTGGGAATTGGTGGCTATCTTCCCGAACGAATCGTAAAAACACGCGAAATGCTCGAAGATTTCCCCAACGTGACCGCCGAATACATGGTTGGAGTAACGGGCATCGAGGAGCGTCGATGGGCCGCCGAAGACGAAAAGCCCTCGAGCATGGCCTACAAAGCCGCAATCGAGGCCATCAAAAAGTCTGATCTGAAACCGGCGGATATCGATGCGATTGTGCTGGCGACGGGGACCCCGGATGTTGCGATGCCGTCGACGGCGTGTATTCTGCAAGACATGCTCGACGTGCGGGGGATTCCGGCATTTGATCTCAATGCCGCCTGTTCGGGATGGCTGTATGGTTTGACCGTTGCTCGTGGCTTACTACTTTCGGGAGTGGGGACGAATATCCTGGTCGTTGGAGTCGAACTCCAGTCACGCCTGCTGGACAAAACCGATCGCGGCACCTATTTCCTTTTCGGGGACGGTGCGGGGGCGGCCGTCGTATCCAACAGCGGTCGCGGGCATGTGCTTCGCGAGCAAGTTCTGGTAGCCGACTCGAAAGGTCTGAATATGGCGCGCCGGCATACGGCCGGCTATTTAGTCGAATCTGAAGCGGATCCGTGGGTACGGCTCGACGGTCATTCTCTGTTCCGCTTTGCGACGGGGAGTTTCTCGACGCTTATTCGGCAAGTCATCGAAAAAAGTGGATGGACACCCAATGATGTGCGATGGGTAGTACCGCACCAAGCCAACGGGCGCATACTTAAAGCCGCCGCTTCTCGTTGCGGTGTCGCATTCGAGCGCTTTTATTTGAATATTGAACGTGTCGGCAACACCTCCAGCGCCAGCATCCCCCTCGCGCTGCTCGAAATCGAAAGAGGCATTCAAAAGGGAGACAAGATTGTCTTGTGCTCTGTCGGCGCCGGCATTACCGCCGCCTCGGTTGCAATTGAGTGGTAGGTGACGAATGGTAGGGAACCGCCGTAAACTCACGGTTAACCGAGTTGCCCGCTTCGCCGGTATGCCGGAAGTGCGTCGGGCCTTCGCCTTGCGGCTTTGCTCCCAGAAGTCACGCGCGCGAGTAGCCGGAACGAGCGGAATTCAAAAAGCTGAGAGCGGAAGTTAGTACATTCGGTGAACCCCAAGAGCAAAGATTCGATGGTTATTTGGGCCGGAAGCCCCCTCTACCCGCTAGAGAAGTACAACGAATAGGGAGTGCCTTGTTGGATCTCGAAATAGCGTGGACAGCTCAGACAGCGAAAAGCTAGTTCTCTTTCATCCACCGTACAAACATGCAGATGGCCAACGTATCACCCACACACACCGGACACCGTACCCGTCTTCTGGAGCGTTTCATTAAGGGCGGTCTGGACGGTTTTCATGATTACGAGGTTGTAGAATTACTTTTGACCTATGCTGTTCCGCGGCGGGATACCAAGCCGCTTGCGCGTGCACTCCTCGATCGCCATAAAACGCTCAACGGACTCATGAACGCATCGGCGGAGGAACTGCGCCAAATCCCCGGAGTCGGCCCCCGCGTCGCGCACTTCTTCGGCCTGCTTCGTGAGGTAATGAGCACCTGTCTGCGGGAACGCTATGAACGGCAACCATTCGTCTCAAAACGCCGCGATGTTGAAGAGTATCTGCGTTTTTATTACGGCTCACGCAAAGATGAATATGTTGCGGTGCTGTTCCTCGATAACGGCAATCATGTGATCGGCACCGAAATGGTTGCGGAAGGAACGGTGAATCAGTGCGTGGTATACCCGCGCGTGATTGTTCAAAAAGCGATTGAGCAAGGCGCCTCCTCTGTGATCCTTGTCCACAACCATCCCGGTGGTACAACGGAGCCCTCCGAAGCCGACTGGCAAATCACGCTCCGCCTTCGCCAAATCGGTAAGCTTATGGACCTCCCTCTGGTCGACCATATCATCATAACCCGCCACGAGTCGGTAAGCCTTCGCGAGCTAAGCCGATGGCCGGCATAGGGCCACGATGCAATCTACTCGTCTCCTGATACGGGTCGGCATTTCGGCCCTGATAAGGCCGGATAACCCGAAATGCAATATTCCTCTAAAGTATTCGGCATCCTTACCGATATTGGTAATAACACACTTTGCTCACGGTTCGCCCGTGAGCGCCAACGGCATACAACGGAAGGGAGTCCGCGATGAATGGTGTCTCACAAACAATGATAGCCCAATCGACGGAAGCCGTGAACCAGGTCTTGCAAATGGCCACCAACGCCGGCATAGAGCAGGCGGAAAAACTGGTGAAAATGAATGCGGAGATGAACCTCGCAACCGTTCCGGGGCTGGGCGAAAGCGTAAATACCTACGCTTAAAGGACGGTTTAGCGCGCGTCGGCAAGCTCATTTCTCCGTACACTCCCAGACACGCACCAGTGTAGAAACCAATAAGGGGCGGATTGTTCCGTCCCTTATTCGCTGTCACCAATATTCAAACAAAAACCCGTAGGGCTTCCCGTCCTCAAAAGCCGCCTGATTCAGCAAGAGCCACCACGCCCCCAACCAACACTACACCGCTCATTTCTTGCCTCCCCCGAGGATTCTCGAAAACGTAATCCCGATCTCGATAACACTAAGCGGGCGCTTATCGGGTTTAATAGGATATTGTCGCTTCAATAAGCACCGCTACTAAATTCAATCTTACTACCATTCATGCGCGGCGACCGCCGCTCATTTTGCGCGCACATTGGCAAGCAAAGCGGGGCACTCCTCATATCACGACAGGCGGCATGATGCAATAGCCCATTAGGTGTCGTCCTTGGCGTGAATTTTGCTGAATATTGAGGAAAAGCAAAGCCAGGATGGGTGTGATGGGGCGGGTCCGCAGTGGGTACGACGCACAATGGGTGCATACTATGCCACGAGCAGAACATTCTCACGCGCCGAGGGGGAAGTTCCGGCTAAGTACTTTCTTCGCTCGGCTTTCGCCCCCGGAAGGGGGAGAGTGATGGATTGTTTTTGTGCGAGGCGATAAGCCGTTCTTCCGCCTTCCACGGTAGAGGAAGAAGCGCATGTGGAGTTGGTTGAAAAAAATCGGTATTGCCGCCGCTATAGGCATCGTGCTGGTGGTAGTGAGTGGGCCATTTATCGCACGCTTCCTCTTGCGGTTCGTTCCTCACGAAAAGACATTTAATGAATGGCGGATTGAGATTACCGACCCTCGAGTAGATTTCTTCTGGACATTCGCAGCCGAAAAGATCGTGGTGAGCAGTGGAGGAACCACCATAAAGGTACGCAATGCACGAGTGGACCCGGCTCTTTTTCGCAGTTTTGTGCGGTGGCGGCCAATGTTGAGCGTAGAAGCCGACTCGCTCGCGGTGCGGCTTAAAACCGACGGAGACGAAAGTCGCCGATCCCCCCCCCAAGACACTATACGTTCGCTTTCGCCGGCATTTCCCGCAATCCCCACCGTTGCCTCGGTCAACGCCCACGTAGCTCAAACGATTATTACTCAAGCCGGTGATTTGTTGGCGAAAGCACGGAGCACACGCTTGGAGATACGTCGCGAGGGTGCGCTCCTTATTGTAGACACCATTTCATCCCTCACATACCTGCAAAACCACCGCCCTTCTTTGAGCGCTCAGGCGGACTGGCACGCCGAAGATTCCGTCGGCTTTTCCGTCGTGGCTAAGAACCGGGGTGACAGTATCTCTCTGGTATCGCGCCATCCGCGATCCAACCTATTAAAGGGCGAAGTAAGCATAGGCATGATGGTCGACTCGATGCAACCCTACGAAACGCTTCTACCGGGCCCGGAAAGCAACCTACCGTCATTCAAAAACATCTCATTTTCCGGTAATATTACAATGGATACGGCCACGGCGGGATCCGTCAATCTTTCCGCCGACGCGGAGGCATTCGGCACGCAAACACCCTACCGTTTAAGCCGTCAAAAATTCGAGCTGGATTTCGCCCTGAACGATACGGGGGGACGGTGGCGTTTTGTCGGCGAAAGTGCTCAAGAGAACTATATCAATTTGCGGGGCAAACTGTTTGTTCAAGGCGGCACCTCGCCGGCTTCCCTCCCGACCCTCCCCCGTCGCCTGGAGACGCTGATTAACGGCGACGTTGGTGGGCTGACAATCAGCATCGGTGACACCTTCGTGGTCGCAGAAGCAAACATCTCAGACCTCCGCATCAATCATCAGTTGGTCAACGGACGCATAGTCACGGCGGACGGTACTGCGATTGACATGGCATTTGCCCGCGAACAAACACAATGGAATGGCACGGCCAAAGCGAATGTGTCACCTACCGAACGGTGGTTTCGAGTTTTCGTGGACACCAACGTAACGTTCGATTCGGCTCAGATAACGGCCGCGACGCGGGGAAAAGGGGTATCGGCCACTTTGCAGGCGAATGCGGTGCATGCCTATGGGGCTCGCGCCGACACGCTTATCGCCCATCAAATACTCAACGGCGAACGCTATCGCCTTGATTCAGCCCAAATAATTAACGGCGATTCGATATGGAACGCCGCGGGAAATGTATCTTACGGAGGTGTTGTGGGTTCCCCCGCAATCGCATTCGAAATCTCCGCCCCGGGGCGTGGGAAGGCCGCATTTTCAATGAACGGGACCGACAGTTTCAGCATTGCCGCCGAATCGCTTGACTTCACCTCTCTCCCCTACCCGCCAATCGACCAAATGCACGTTACAGATATCGTGGTGGACGGTGCTTTTGGTTGGGCGTTTACTCAAGCAAAAGGCTTTGTTTCGGCGACGGTCGAAGGTGATGTCGACAACAGCTTTATTACCTCCGATCTGGAAGCCCGGTGGCATAGCGATACGCTTTGGGTTGACTCCGTAGGAGTATCGCTTGACGGATCGCTTATGGGCGGCTCAGCGCTTATTCACTTGGGGAGGCGCGATATTCATGAATTGAATACTTTGTCGTTTCAAAATTTCCTTGTGTTTGAGGTTCAGACTAAATCGCTATCACTTCGCCCGCTCGCCGCGATCGGTCCCGAAAACGTGCCGATTTCGGGCGGCCATATAAACGGAAAACTCAGCTACGCCTCGGATTCGGGTTTTGCGGGAGATATTGAAG
>WJJU01000806.1 GCA_014729595.1 Chitinivibrionales bacterium | reverse complement strand
CTGGCTGGGCGGCATGGGTATTGTGACCCTTGCTTTAGCCATTTTTCCGGCTTTTGGCATTACCGCCTACCAGATGTTCAGAGGAGAGGTGCCCGGACCTACCGCGGAGCGGCTCAAGCCGGGCCTGACGGAAACCGCAAAGATTCTTTGGGGCGTCTATGCCGTTTTGACTCTCGCGGAAACACTTCTGCTGTTTCTTGGCGGCATGTCGCTGTTTGAGTCCTTTTGTCAAGCATTCGGTACGATGGCCACCGGTGGGTTCTCTACAAGGAATGCATCTATCGCGGCGTTCAACAGTGACTATATCGACTGGGTGATTATTGTATTCATGTTTTTTGCGGGCATGAATTTCATGATTCACTATCGGGTCTTATTCTCCGGCAGTTTTCGGGTTGTACGGACAAATCGTGAGTTTCATTTTTATGCTCTCGTTATCGGTGCGGCAATTGTAGCAACAGTAGCACTATTGATGGCCGAGGGGCTAACGGATCGCGAGTTGGCGGCCGGAAGTTTCAGGTATACGCCGTTGAGTGAGCAGGCGCTCAACGAGAAACTGGTGGAGGAGGGCTCGAAAATTGCCGGCGTGTACGGCATCGTTCGTCATGCGGCTTTTCAGGTGATATCATTGACCACGACAACTGGTTTCGCTACCGCGGATTTTGACGTGTGGCCCAATGCGTTGCGTATAATGCTGGTGGTGCTGATGTTTTTTGGGGGGTCGGCCGGTTCTACCGGCGGCGGAATAAAGATGGTGAGGATCATGGTGGTCCTCAAGACTGCCTGGCGCGAGGTGCGCACCATGATTCAACCGCGACTTATTGCTCCCGTCAAGATCGCCGGAAGGGCGCTGGAAGAGAAGCAGGTCGCCAATATCACCGGTTTTTTCGTACTATTTATCGTGCTGTTCGTGATGTTCACGCTGGTCATGAGTCTGATTATCGCGGATTTTACTACGGCGGTCACCTCGGTGGTGGCGACTATATGCAATATCGGGCCCGGCCTTTCGGGTATTGGTGCAACCGAAAACTATTCCTGGATACCATTAAGCGGAAAATGGATTCTAACAGCCTGCATGCTTTTAGGTCGGCTGGAAGTTTATACGGTCATAATAGCCTTTGCCCCCATTTCATGGCGTCGGTGATCGTCTACCTTATGACAGCAGATCGGCTTCGCCGGTCGAGTTGACCAGGAGGGTGGTAGGCAGATCGCTGATTAGTTCGGTGCAAAAGTGTTGCCACCGGACCGCCTGGTGTTCTTCAGGAATGCGAAAGCCGAGGAACACAACGGTTGAATCGACCGAGTTTTCGCGCAGAACCGTAGAAAACGGAGCTTTTGAGCAGACAACCTCAATTTCGGCCGTCATCCGCGCCGCCTCGATAAGGTGCGCAAGCTCTTCGTTACCGGTATTCTCGAGTCGAGGGTCTTCCACTCGCCGGAGAATCCGTATGGTGCAGCCGCTCCAGTCCGAATTGAGCGAAACCAAATGTGCCAAAATAACCATCAGTGAACCGTTTTGCTTTCCGCGCCACCATATATCGATACGCCGTTTGCGCGGCCGGACTGTCGGCAATTGAGATCCATTGACAAGTATTAGGCTCATGTCGACCGCCCGAGCGATCCGTAAATTGTTGACGAATGCCGCCGCACGATCGGGGTTTTGCGACCAACCGAACATAGCCAGGTTGGGCTTGAGCGGGCCGACCGAATTGCATTGCACAAGCTGGCTGAGGCCCAGATTCAAATCGGGAGTCACAACAACTTCGGGGAATGCCTGAAGTCTGTTTTGTGTGATAAAATGCGATAGGACGCCGAGGGCCTCGGTGCGTTTGTCGATCGCACTTTCCAAATTCAGTGGATCGCCTTTTATCATACCGGCAAGTGTCACGATTCCACGGCCGCTCCCTAGCCAGTTTGCATATTTCACGAGCGTCAAACGACTGTGGGGATTACCCGAAAGAACAAGTATGGTGGGACGCCAATTTTTGGGATGAATAGGCATGTGCGCGAGTCTAAACAGATTGCTCCGCGTACGGGAGTAATAGAATCCACGCCGGGCATCGCCAAACGAGACGGTGAGAACGAATTTCTTGACATAAATAAAAATGGCGATAATCACCAATACCGCCAAAAGGGCCGCAACGACATCAATAAGAAACGCCGCGAAAATACAACCGGCAGCCCCCAAGAGCGCCAACGACCAATGGAACAGCTTGAAACGCGGCCGAAATGATGGATTCCCCCCGAATGACTCGACAAATGCAGCAATATTGGTAATACCATAGGTCCACAAAAAGAGCATACTCACCAGAGCCGCCACCACGTTGAGCGCTCCACCGCCGGAACCGCCTCGAGCCCAGTAGAGGACCACCAAGGTCAATAGGAACGTCAGTATGAGGGCGCGTCGCGGTTCCCCGGAGGGCGAGAGCTTTGCGAACGGGCGGAAAGGGGCAAGAAGCTTATCTTGCGCCAGGGACTGAAGGATGCGCGGAGCGCCAAGAAAAGAGCCCAGCGCACTTGAGAGCGTAGCACAGAACACGCCCAGGGCAACAAGCAGCCACATCCCCCTAATCGCATTGTCCATCAGCGCACCATACGGATTGGCGATAAGCCTTGCACGCTCCGTCGATCCACCACACAGAACGATCTGGGCCGTGTACACAATCGCTCCTACACCAATGGCGGCCAGAGTTCCTCGCGGTATTGAGTGGCTGGGGTTTTTGAGATCACCCGACATGTTAACACCGGCCATAATGCCGGTAACCGCCGGAAAGTAAATTGCGAAGATGGCCCAAAATGAAAAACCGGTGCCCGCGTACGCATTACTCCAATTGTCTCTGAAGGTCGCTACGCTGAAGTTTTGGTATGCACCGGATAGGAATGTAGCAATGGAGAGGAGAAGCACGCCCATAATTACGTACTGAACCTTGATTGCCCACTCGGAGCCGATAATCACTACCCCAAAAAGTACTATGGCCGTGGCGAATCCGATATGAACGAAATGTTCGCCGAACGTCGGGAATGTCGTAGCCAGTGCCTCGGTGAATCCAAGAATGTAAAATGGTACCGATAACGTTTGGGCCAGATATAGTGCAAGACCAATCGTGCCGCCGAACTCCGGACCTAAAGAACGAGATATGAGAAAGTAAGCCCCGCCGCCTTTGATCTCCGTATTGGTGGCGACGGCACTAATCGAAAGGCTGGTGAGAAACGTGATGGATTTTGCAATGAGCAGAATGAGAAGAGCGTCGCGAATACCGCCTTGGCCGACAACAAAGCCGGCACGCATATACATAATCACCCCAAGGATCGTCAGGATCGATGGTGTGAATACGCCGCCGAATGTTCCGAATCGCCTCCGCGGCGATTCGAGGGCGTTGCCCACCCGACTGTCGCTCATGGCGCTCTTCGTTTCCGTTCCGTGAATGCAGTAAACTACTGTGGCTTTATTTGGACGAGGGCCGAGGCGCTCGCTGCTTGCCGGGCCTACCGTTTATGCACAATTCGCTCGGGCCGTGCGCCTGTGTAATAGGCAGAAAGGATCTCTTCAAAATCTTGGCCCGCTTGTGCTCTTCCAATAGCACCCATTTGGCACATTCCCACTCCATGGCCATAGCCACGACCAACAAGGGTAATTTTGCCGCGCTCTTCATCTTTTAGCCGGAACGAAGCGCTTCGCAGAATCGGTCTTCCATCGGTATCCCGACGAAGTAGGAATCTGACGCGGTCACCACCATAGCTATAGCTTCCACGCGTTGTCGAAATGGTACAATGCGCCACTCTGCCGCACGCAAAACGACGGTCAACCCTTACTCTCCGTACTGCTCCTTTCAAAGGTTCTTCGTGTGGGAAAGCCGTGGCGGCATACCCGCTTATGATATCGGAGAACCGCCTTGTAGACCATGTCTCTCTCCAGTGGAAGTAGCGGGAAGGCGCGCAGTAGGCGGTTCCGTCCGGCCCCACATCCGGCACCGATCGCAAGTAGGGAATATAGGGCTTGTTCCATACATCTTCCACATTGGCGGTCCATCCGCCGCAGGTGGAATGATAGTATGCGACGATCAAGCTGTCTCCGTGTACCAATACGACGTCACGCGTGAGAGCAATGGCCCTGTCGCTCAACGGTTCTTCAG
>WJJU01000805.1 GCA_014729595.1 Chitinivibrionales bacterium | reverse complement strand
TGCACGCGCTTAGGCAAGATTGGATGTCGCTTGTCGCTGAATTTGGCGGATCATGCGGTTCTCCGGGGAGGGAATTGTTATTTTGCTTAAAAAGACCGAGCAGGAATTGCCGGAAATCGTCTAGTTCCATAAAAAAGGGGTACATCCTCTATGCGCAACCCATTCCGCGTTTGCATAATCGCTCCACCGGGTTACCGCCATTCGTATGCTTTTATCGAGATAGCCTGTCTTTTGAAGAGTTCGCTGATTGATTTGGGACGATCGTGTGATTTAAAGCTTAATGAGCCGGCGCCGAATCGCATTAATATTGTGCTTGGTTACCATCTTATTGGGCGTCCAACCGCGCTCGAGGGCTATGATTATATCCCCTACCAACTAGAGCAGCTCAGTGTGCGCGAGGGAGTCTATTCTTCAAATATCGAGCATCTCCTAAAAAATGCCCGCTCCGTGTGGGATTATTCACGCGATAATATAGCCTTTCTTTCGCACCGGGGGATTGCCGCAACCTTGTTGCCGGTTGGCTACCATAAGAATTTGGAACGCATCGTCCGCGGTAGGTCGAGCGATATCGATGTCCTCTTTTACGGCAGTATCAACGAGCGACGCGGAAACGTGTTGGATCGACTTCGTAGGGCTGGTGCTCGGGTGGAAACCGCTTTCGGAATCTATGCCGACGAGCGTGATCGGCTTGTCGCGCGGGCTAAAATCGTGCTTAACGTTCATCATTACAGCGCTCAAATCTTCGAACAGGTACGGGTCTCATACCTGCTCAACAATCGATGTCCGATTGTATCGGAACAATCCGCGGATAATCCTTACCACAAAGTCGATCTTTGCATGGTACCGTACGAACAGCTTGTGGAAACATGCCTCGATTTGCTCGAAAATGCGGAGAAGCGTGAGCGTAAGGCTCTGGAACAGTACGAGCAGTTTTGCCGGAATTACCCCATGACCGGGCTATTAGAGCCCATCATTAATTCCGGAGGATGTGGCTTTTCGGCATGAGGCTAGGGCCGGGGCGCCCCGAAATAGTGCGGCAACCAATTTTCTTCAAAAAAAAACTAAAGCTTTCCTCAATTGCTCCGATAAACATGTTAGGGCGTTAAGCGTCCGGGAACAAAAACTCGGAACCACAAGAACGTCACCGGGCAGAGAGGGGAAGCTTTGCCGCGAGTGACATGGAGGTCACAGCCACACAAGGGAGGTTGCCATGATCGGCGGAATGAGTAACATGAGTGGGACGCTGAGTCAGATCTACGGCGCAAACGAAAAGCGCTTGACTGACGTGATGTCCCGGATTGCTTCGGGGAAGCGTATCCAGAGCCCAAGCGATGATTTCAGCGGTTATGTTAAATCGCTTGGAGTCAAAAGTTCAATCAAAGACTACGGCAACATCAAGCAGAGCCTGCTTGAGACCAAAACCGACTCCTCAAAGGCGGTGGCGGTTGGCCAGGATGTCTACGAAGATGTTGCGAAGCTGCGTGAACTGGCGGAAGACTACAACCGCTATGCCGCCGGAAGCGATGAACGCGAGGCAGCCGCCGTAGAGTTCGAGTCCATGAAAACGGCGATCGTGCAGACACTCAACAACAACACGGACGTCTATGCGACCGGCGCGGTAGACACGGTTGATCTTGACCCGGGTACGGCGACCAATAACTTCAATGTTCAGTTTGCTTCGGCAAGCTCTCAGTTGGTGTTGGCGTCCGATATTACCGGCCTTACTACTCTTACCGGTACCGCCGCGCCCGCTACCATCAGTGCAACGGCACTGCAGGCGGTTGACGATGTGGTGACGAAGGCGTCGAAGTTCCTTATCGGCGCCGAGAACATGGACAAGGCCATCGATCGGCAGATGAATCTCACCGATACCGTGATACAAACGCAGCAGTCACTGGTATCGGAGATCGAGGATGTTGACGATATGGCAGAGCTGGCCAAGCAAACCGATCTGAACATCCGCCAACAGGCGGCCGTCTCGATGATGGCGCAGGCCAACTCGTCCCGCCAGGGGATTATGAGGTTGTTTATGTAAGCCGAGTTAAGCCGTTTGGCACTGGCAAAGGAAGGGGCGAAGGCGTAATGCCTATCGTCCCTTTTTCGATTTGTGCGCCCTGCCGGGCGCACCTTCTTGGTTGTGCGGAGATGATTGCCTCTTAGTCCACTACACGCCCGACAGGGGGAAGTGTTAGCCGGACGGCAAGGGTGCCCGCCGCGAGGTGGGATCTGAAGAAAGCCGCGGGCAAAGCGCCGACCCGAGGAACAGGAAGCGTATTTCCTTGAGGACAGAGAAGCAGCTTTGAAGTGGTTTTGCGCTCGCCTCGAGAATCGGTACGGCGGGCTCTTTCGACGAGTTATTTCTCCGAGCACAATTTGTGTTAAGGGGCCAACCAGGAAAAACCTGACCTAAGGTCAGGTCACACGCAATCAATTAACTGCAAACCTGCTCGGCGCAATTATTCGCCCAATAAAGCTGCCGGAAGATAACTCCTTGGTTCGACGGAGAGTACTATTTGGTCTAAATTTTCGAAAAGTGCTAAAGAAATCCGGAAAAGTGCCGATAATTAAATGGGGAAAGTGAACGCAAACGGGTCTTGGGCGTCAAGGCGGTCCTCAAGGCTCGGACTCGGAGTTATACCATGTTGAGCGGACCCAATTACCCGGGGAACCGTATCACTCGCATTCTTGCCGAAAGCGATGCGGCCTTAACCGGCACATTTTCGCGTGTCGCTTCCGGCGAGCGCATCGCGAAACCTCAGGATGACTTTGGCGGCTATGTCCGTTCTCTCGGTCTCGAAAGCGAATTGCGAGATTATCGAAGCATCAAGCAAAACCTTCTTTCAACCAAAGCATACTCCGCAAAAGCCGTGAAAATAGGTAGCTTGGTCTACGAAGACGTCGCGGCACTTCGTGAACTGGCCGAGGTGTACAATCGTTACGCGCCCGGTACCGATGAACGCCGGGCGGCGGCCGTAGAGTTCGAGGGACTTAAAACCGCACTCGTTCGGGCGCTCAATGATAATACCGACGTATACGTTACGGGGGTGGTCACGTCGGTTGATCTTGATGTCGGGACGGCAATCAACAATTTCAATGTGCAGTTTGCTTCCGCCGAGAGCCGGTTAGTACTGAGGACCGACGTCACCGGTTTGACGACACTCACGGGGACGGCGGCGCCGGCGACCGTCGCGGAATCGGCTTTGATTGCGATAGATACCGTCGCCGTGAAGGCCGCGAAATTTATAGTCGGCGCACAACAAATGGATCGCTCGATAGATCGACAAATATATGTCGTCGGAAAGACCGCCGATACGAAACGCGAAGCGCTTGCACAACTCACCCAAGTCGATGACGTCGAAGCGATGTTGAGGGTAGTTGACGCCTATATTCGACGTGAGGCCGGCTTGGCAATGCTCGCACAGGCCAATATGAATCGCAACGTCGTTTCCGGCCTCTATAATGAGCGTGAGTGAACCTCGAGGTCGCAAAAGAATCCGTTTGACATATACCGGCCACACCGGATCTCTCCGGCACGAAAAGAATGAACAGAGAGAGGCTAAAGTTTTCCGAAAGAATGCCGATATAACTAAGGGGAAGTTGGATTTACTCAACGTCGGTCTTCATGACGGGAGGGGAAGCCTGGATTGAAGACAGGGAAGTCATGACGTCACAAGGGAGGTGGGGATGGTCGGCACAGTCGATTTCAGCCAGAATCGCATTGCGAATTTCTACAGTTCCACGCGCCAAGCACTCGAATCGTCTCTTCAACGCATCGCCTCGGGAAAAAAATTTCGGGCGCCCGAAGACGGCGTGCCGGAATTCATGAAAGTCCAAAAACTGCGTCAAGACCGACGTGGTTACTCGCTTATCCAGCGGGATTTTGGCCGTGCACGCTCCGTGTTGGCCGTTGCCGAAAAGGCGGGAACGCATGTGGTCGATAATGTCGAGCGTATGAAAGAACTTGTCAAGCGCTACTGGAGTGAAGAAGATCCGGTGGTTAAGGAAGGAATCAAGGCCGAGTACGACTCGCTGAAAACGGATATCGATCGAATCATAGAGAATACAACCTATGATGGCGATCAGTTGATCCAAAACAGCAGTACGGTCGCCACCTTGTACCTCGATCCCAACGATATTTCCAAGAAACTCGAGATCGGATTTACGAACGTGGATATTGTCGATACGACAAATCTTGAGATAGACGGCGACGCGGGCAATCAGACCGAAGAACGGGCTCTGGAACTCATTGATGAACAGTATGGGAATGCGTTGAGTTACCTCGGAGAAGTAACCGGGCAAATCCGGTCGGTCGATGCCCACGCTTCCATTACCGAATCGGTCATCGAAAACGGTAATGCCTATGAATCGACAATCAATGAAGTGAATGACGCGGAAGAGTTGAATCGCGTTGTGACAAACGAAATCAGGCAACAAGCTTCGCTCGCCATGTTGTCGCAAGCGTCAATGTATCGCATGGGTGTGCTGAGTCTTCTTAAGTAGAAATGCTTTGTTTTCGGACGCCGTGGTCGGTTCAAGAGTCTTCGTGACTACTGTGTTGTCGACGACTCAGCGCCGGGACGGCTCTCCAAACAGGTTGAGGTACTTGGTTGAACGTTGCCGCCGCTGCGTGGGGGGCTACATGAAGGTGCGCAAATGTAAGGCCGCTTTCGAAATGAGCTGCGCATCAGGCCAACCGCGACGACTTGGCCGGTTCGTTGCGTCTCCTCACCATAGCACCGAGGATATGCCTCGAACTCCCGTTTTGCAGGGTCACATCCCGACCTTCTCGCTCGGCCTTCACCGACGTAGCTCATTCTGAAAGCGAATCCTTGGTGAAAAGATCCTTTAGACGCCCTAGTAATCGGCCGAGGGCGGAGTGATTTCGAGTTCCGCCGTCAGCGGTCCAAGATGATTGCGATACGTTTTCCATCGGCCCAACGACGACGTGTAGATTTTCTTGCGCACCTGTGTTCGGCTTGCGGTGGTGACGTTGCGTTTTGTTTCGTGAAATTCAAGACATCGATCGTCCCACGGGAGGCCGCAGAAATCAAGTATGCTTCTTACGGTCTCTTCGGTGTCCCGCACAATTTGCTCATACGAGACGTCGACTATGGGCAGTGGGATGTTTTCTTTCCAAAATGACATGAGCCGTTCCGTTTGGCGATAGAAAAAACCAAGATCGCTCAGATCATCCGCATATTCATGGGGATGGCTGAAATTGCGGATATAGCAGGCAGTACAGTTATCCAACGGATCCCGCGTGCAGTGGATGATGCGGGTATTGGGAAAAAGTAGAGCGATAAGCCAGAGATGAAGTTGATTGGCCGGCATTTTATCGGTCACTTTCGGTGAATCGCCGGCAACGGCGGAAATGTGCTTAAGGTATGATTCCGCATAAGCGCTCAGAGTCTCTGCCGAAAGCGTAGCAGTCGACCGATCGGGTTTGTCGGCATTGAAGAGGCGTGGAGCGATTGTGGGGATAATGCTGAGTTCGCCGGCGCCGAAAACCGCCGGGTGGCTTGCGAGAATCTGTTCCACCAGCGATGTCCCGGATCGCGGCATGCCGACGATAAATAGAGGGCGTTCCGATTGACTGCCGCGGGACGAATGCGTTCGATAGTACCGCCGATTGAAGCGGCGCTTAAGTTCCTCGAGACGATGAACGAACGCGGCTCGGTCAAAAGGACCGTTAATCTCACGTCGCAATGCGTGTCCCGCGGTGTAATGAGTGAAGGATTTGTCATATTCCTCGGTGTCGGCGTACATCTTACCCAATGCGAAATGTAAATCTTTCCGAGCGGTTCGCGTAATGTCCTCGCGTTTGACGGTTCGCTCCAAAAGCTCGAAGACGGGGTCTTCTTTAGGGAACTTTTCATCTTCAGAAAGGGAGCAATAGGCATAAACCGCATCAGGGTCGATTTCAACAACTTCTCGTGCCGTCGCTTTCGCCTCCTCGATTTTGCCCAGCGTTTTGAAAGAATCACTGAGTATCAGTCGCGAGAAAACGTTCGAGGGATTCTTTTCGAGTGCGCGTCGAAGGAATGGCATGGCCGCGTTGGGCGCACTGAGTGCATTGAGGATGGCGGCGGTACGGTTCAGTAATGCCACATCGTCGGGAAATCGTCGCAAAGCCCCCGAAAGAAGGTGTATGGCCTCTTGAAATCGACGCGTTCGTAAGAAAAGGCGCGCAATATGCAGATAAGCTTCCCGACAGTCCGCATTGAGACTTAGAACGGTGTCATAACAGGCGATCGCATCATCATATTTTTCCTGCAATTCGAGGATCATTCCCAGGTTGAAATGGGATCGATAGTTTTTCGGGCTGAGTCTGATTGCCTGCATAACGAGCGCAACGGCGGCATCATACCGCTTGTAGTGATAGGCGACAAGACCAAGGTGGTGCAGTGCATCGGCATTATCGGGTTGTACCGCCAAAATGGCTTCCAGAAGTTCTCGTGCCGCGGCCATATCGCCCTGTTTGAAATGGTCGATCGCCATGCGAAAGGCTGCCGTCGTTTCCGATACCACCGAGTTTTCGCCGGAAGCTTTTTCTGTCGTTGCGCGTGAGTGGATCGGTGAATCCGCCATAATACCCTCTTCCTTTGGATTCGAAGAATCGTGAGGAGACTATTTGCCGACTTTTTTTTGAGTATACGTTCCGTATTTCAGTATATCATTTCGGCAAGACGATCTGCGCAACAATCTGAGTTCTTTGCGCGGAACTCGTCCAAAGACGGTGGAAGAGACGGTATGTTTATGCAGGCATTGTTTGAGTATCGGCCGACGTCGGAGAACCGGCGCTGGATGACGGGGTGGTGCATGCGGGGGACTTTCGACAGCCCACGAAAGGCGGTGTTGCGTATGGGCGTGCGTTAGTCGGTCATCGCTCGCTATTGACCATTTTTGGCCTTTCGCCTTCCGGCGGTTACGGCAAATTCCATGATGCGTGCGGTGATTTTTTCCGGTGTCATGCCCGTTATTTCGCTCAATTCGGTCATTTTTCCGTGCGTGACGAACCGGTCGGGGTAGCCGATTGGTATGATCGGGGTTTGTACGCCTTCGCTTGCCGCCAGTTCAAGTACGCCGCACCCGAATCCGCCGGTTATGGTATTGTGCTCGATAGTGAAAACGAAGTCATGGTTTGTCGTCAGCACTCGGTAAAAATCAAGGTCCAATGGTTTGACAAAACGAGCATCGATGAGGGTCGGGTTTATGTTTTGGTCCTTCAGAAGATCGCAGACGCACTCGGCCGTGGTCAACGCATGACCAACCGAAACGATCGCGAGCTTGGTTCCCTTTCGTATTGTCCGCGGGCTTAATTGAGAAATGGTCGCCGGCGGCGAGTCGATCTGTATACCCCGCCCACACCCGCGAGGATAGCGGATGCATACCGGACCGTCGATCGCATGAATGGCGGTGAACAGCATGTCGCGAAGCTCGGCTTCGTCCGCCGGAGCCATAATCGTAAGATTGGGTACCGTACGAAGAAAAGAAAGATCGAACATACCATGGTGCGTTGGCCCGTCCTCACCAACAAGCCCCGCCCGGTCAACGCAGAACACCACATTGAGCTTATCCAGCGCGACATCATGGATAATTTGGTCGTATGCTCTTTGAAGGAAGGTGGAGTATACGGCTACGACCGGTCGAAGGCCGCGAAGGGCCAGACCCGCGGCGAATGTGACCGCATGGGATTCGGCGATTCCGACGTCGAAAAAGCGCTTGGGGTAGGCGTCGCGGAAATGCTTGAGGCCGGTACCGTCAGGCATGGCGGCGGTGATCGCCACCAAATCCTCGTTTTCGGCCGCAATTTCGGTTAGAGTTTTGCCGACCACCTCGCTGTAGCTCGGTACTCCATTGCCTTTAGCGATCACGTCACCGGTGCTTCGCGAAAAGCAGCCTATGCCGTGGTATTTGGTGGCATCCTTTTCGGCGAACCGGTATCCTTTCCCTTTTTTGGTGATCACATGCACCAGCACCGGTCCCTTGGCCGCATTACGTACGAATTGAAATATCTCCAGCATGTCGTTAATATTATGCCCGTCGATCGGGCCGAAATACCGAAGACCCATGTCTTCGAACAGCTTCCCGGGGATTACGAAATGCTTGACGGCATCATCGACGCTGTGAACGAGCGTTCTGATACGCTCGCCGACGTTGTGAAGGTTGCCCAACAACTCCCAAACATCGCTTTTAATTCTGTTGTATCGCTTATCGGTGAGCAAACGTGTCAAATAGCGCGAAAGGGCTCCGACGTTTTTCGAGATGGACATTTCGTTGTCGTTAAGAACAACCGTCATATTGGTGGAGGATGATCCGAAATTGTTGAGTCCCTCGAATGCGAGCCCCGAAGACAGAGATCCGTCGCCTATAACCGCCACGACGCCGTGCGATTCTCCACGCAAATCTCGCGCAAGCGCCATTCCCAACCCCGCCGATATGGAGGTCGATGAGTGGCCGACCGACAAATTGTCGTATTCACTTTCCGAAATTCGAGGAAAACCGCTGATACCTTTGTATGCGCGCAGGCTGTCGAACCTTTCGCGTCGCCCGGTGAGAATCTTGTGGGCGTATGCTTGGTGACCAACATCCCACAACAGCTTGTCCTCAGGGGTCTTGTAGCAGTAGTGGAGTGCTATGGCGAGTTCGACCGCACCTAAGCTGGAGGCAAGGTGTCCACCGCGGCGACTTACCGTCTCTATCAATATGTCGCGTATCTCTTCCGCCACCGCCGGCAACTTTGTCTTGGGAAGGGCGCGCAGGTCGGCGGGCGAGCTAATGGCTTCTAAAAGTGAACTCAAACGTTGATTT
>WJJU01000804.1 GCA_014729595.1 Chitinivibrionales bacterium | reverse complement strand
GCTCATTCACGGGACACCGCGGTCACCGGTCACTTCGAACACCTAAATGACCGGTAATCACGGTGCCCGAGTGCCTCGGTGATCGATGGTGAGTAAATTCATTCAACGCTTGGGAATAAATGAAGGGCGGGAGTTTTCCCGCCCTTAGCTTTTTCCTTTTTTGGCATTGCGGCGTCCGTTGTCTTGTTGGTTTTGTTCCTAATGCTCCGCCTTGCCCGCGGCCGTCCAACACCGGTCAAATTTCCTCTTCTTCCTCTTCATCTTCCTGGTTCGCCGGCGAAAGCTGCTTTGTCTGCTCGATGTAGTCGTCGATGCGGTTGGGTTTTGATTTGAGATGCTCCAGAACCTGCTTGGTCTGCTCTTCATCGAGCGCGATCCGTGTCTGTTTGGTCACGCGCGTGGCGGCCCCCCATGACTTGAGGACGTCCGAACTTACCTCATAAGCGTCCTCGACCGATACAAACGCGGCTTCATCCGCACGAAGAGCCATGCATTTCTCGCTGCCGATGCACGAGTATTCTTCGAGATAGCGAATATGAAGCTTTTGGACATCGGCCACCGCCGCTACTCTGTAATAGCCGGTCACCAGAACGCGATCGTAGTTCTCCCCTATTGTTCCTTCGTAGCGCGTCATGAAAAACAGGTAACGGGACTTTGCCTTTACCAGGGTGTTTCTGACCTTGTTGCGGCCGCAGCCGTAGAGCCCATACGTCCCTGTTTCGTAATTCGGGTCGGGCGCTACCTCTGAGGGATACTGCTCCGGTATCTCACGGATCGCAAGCTCTGACACGGGGTCGCTATTATAGTAAGCGATTAGACCGGTTTCCGAAGCGCGATAATCCTGCCATGGGATTGATTCAACATGTTTGGGCACGGTACCGGGAATATTCATTGGCATCTCCTTCGTGCTGACGTGCGATCTAAATAATTGAGCCCGCATGAATACATACGGGCTCTCGAACTTACGTGGGTTTGTATGACTTGAAAGATACGTAACTGAGCCGTGTCGGGTCAACTTTTCAGAAAATTGCCATGGCATCCCCGTAACTGTAAAAACGATAGCGAGCGTGGATTGCTTCGCCGTATGCATTCAGCACATGCTCGCGACCGGCCAGCGCACTGACCAGCATGAGCAGAGTGGATCCGGGAAGATGAAAATTAGTGATCAGTCCATCAATAACCTTGAACCGATACCCGGGAAGGATCATCAAGCGTGTAACACCTTTCCCCGGCTCGATCGTCCCATCCCGCCGTGCGCAATGCTCAAGGGTCCTTACAACCGTGGTCCCGACCGCGATGATTCTTCCGCCCGCCGCCCGTGTTTGGGTGATCTCTTTTGCCGTCGCCTCCGTCACTTCATATCGCTCTTCATGTATTGGATGATCACGTGGATCGTCTTCCTTAACCGGTCTGAACGTGCCCACGCCCACATGAAGAGTAACCGAAGAACTTGCCACTCCTTTTGTCTGAAGGCGTTTGAGGAGCGGTTGCGTGAAATGAAGACCCGCAGTTGGTGCGGCGACGGCACCCGGCGTGCGAGCGTAGACCGTCTGATAGGTATCTCGATCCTCGTTCGTGGCCTCGCGATGAATATATGGTGGCAATGGGATGCGACCATGCTGTTCTAAGATATCTTCGATTCGTCCTTTATCGGCGATCGGCGCCACTACACGCGTTCCGTCATCCGAAGCCGCTTCGATACGAAGGCCAATAGAGGGATTGCCCTCGACCGTCACCTCGACGCCCGGTCGCAGCCGTCTGGCCGGTTTTGCAAGCGCGCGCCATCGCTTGCCTCGCTCCGGCTCCAAAAACAGAAACTCGATTGCGGCGCCGGAAGCTTTTCGGCAAAAGAGGCGCGCCGGAAGCACGCGGGTATCGTTAAACACCAAACGATCACCCGGGCATAAAAGGTCCGGAAGATCCGCAAAACAACGGTGTTCCACCCCGCCGTCGCCGCGGTTCATCACCAAAAGCCGTGAACGATCACGGTTGCGGAGCGGTTGCTGGGCAATAAGCTCTTCCGGTAAATCATAGTGGAAATCGGATGTTTTAAGATCCATAAGATATTTTAAGCAGAGCAAATAAGGGTAAGATAAAAATATACCATGGAAGCTTTTGACCTCCTTTCAACGCCGTTGCTACTCTACGCCGAGACGCATTTTCGTTTTTTCCGTCTTTGGCCCAGCCTCCTGTTCCGCCGCGCTCCCGAAATCGTATTTGATATGCCGCGAAGAATCATGCGCGGCGATAAGATTCCCATTAGCCTTGTGGTGAACGATGTAGACAAATATCCTATTGAAATACAATCGGTTACGATTGTCATTACTCAAGGGGGCCAAACCCGCACAGCATTGGAAACAGTACGCCCGACATCCGCCGAGATTCCGCACCCTCTCGCCCGCTATTGCCGTGCATTCATTTTTTGGCTGTCTTCGAGTGACCTTCAGGGCGGTAGATTTCACGTTAATTGCAAGGCGATTATCGCCCACAACGGCGGAAAGCGGGATGTCGTCCTCAACGATAACCTGCCGACGACTTCCAAAGCCCCCTTTGTGGGGTGGCTGACCGAAGAGCCGCTTCCCGGAAGCGATCGAGCTGCGTATGGTGACCTCCATGTTCATTCGCACTACTCCCGCTCTCACGTAGAATTCGGTCCACCTGTTGCGGTAATCGACTATATGGCAAAGGCTTACGGGCTGGACTTCGCGGCTCTTACCGATCACTCTTACGATCTGGCATCACGCACCGAAAACTTTTTGGCGTACGATCCCAATGCGGAACGATGGGGATTGATGCTTGCTGAAGCTTCAAAATCAAAAGGTTACAGCACAAACCTTATAGTAGGAGAAGAGGTGTCCTCCGCAAACGCCCAAGGCAAAACAGTACACCTTTGTGGTCTTGGTCTACGGAGATTCGTTCCGGGTTCACGTGACGGCGCCCGCTTTAACGCTCCAAAAAACAGCACCTTATCGCTCCCCGAAGCCATCGGGGCAATTCATGCGCAAGGAGGCCTCGCCATGGCCGCCCATCCAGGCGCGCGGCCCGGCATTTTGGAGCGACTACTTCTAAGGCGCGGTTCATGGCATGCTTGTGACGTATCCTCTAAGCTCGATATTTTTCAGGCACTTAACAACGGATTCAACAGGTCTTGGTATCATGCGCGTCGCCTCTGGATCGATCTGCTTTTATCGGGCCTTCGACTCCCTCTGGCGGCCGGCAATGATTCACATGGCGACTTCAACCGATACCGCTCAATCGGCATTCCTTTTGTTTCGATAGCGGAAAATCCCGATCGCTACCTATCCTATTCCAGGACGGGGATTTACGGTAAACCATCAAGCGGGTCCGAAATCATAGCGGCACTCCGAGCCGGCCGCACATTCGTTACCACCGGTCCTTTCCTTGATATTCGTCTTCACGATGAATCCCGCGAAACGTTGGTCGGCAATGAAGTGGATCCACATCAACACAGCACTGTATCCATCAACATCACAAGCTCTTACGAGTTCGGGTTTCCACGCTTGCTTCGAGTGTTTCGCGGCTGTTACGATACCCGCAAAGAAAATCTTCTGGAACTAACAAGCCTAACCGGTAATAAAATCAATGTGTTACATACTGTTGGCCTGGATCCCAAAGACGGTCCCGGTTATTTGAGAGCAGAAGCGGTATGCAAAAGAGATGACGGCATAATCACGCAGGCCGTAACGAGCCCGTGCCTGCTCATATAAGGTGGCCGACTCTATTAATTATCGTTAACTTCCTACATGATAACGAGTTGTGCCTGCAACGCACCGGCCTCTTTTATGGCTTGAAGTATCGCGATTACGTCTCGTGAAGATACGCCGAGCGAGTTGAGCGCCTGAGCCAAATCCGATACGGTGGTCGTTCCACTGAGCACAACCATTTCCGATTCTTTTTCCTCCACCACCATTTCGGGATTCGGAATAACCGTTCCCGCTCCGACCGAAAACGGCTGAGGTTGCACAACTTCCGGAATATTAACGATTTCCACCTTAACCCCGCCATGAGTCACCGCGATCTCCGACAGGCGAACATTGCCGCCCGCCACTATGGTACCCGTGCGCTCATTGACCACCACTTTTGCCGAGACCGCCTGGGCGAACGTGACATTCTCGACCTCGGATATGAATCGCACTACGCTCATTCGTTCCGCATCCCCACCTTCAGTCCCGGTCGGATACCGAAGTCGAACCGTCGAAGCATCTTCGGCAACGGCGAGTGGAGTTCTGTAACGATCCGCGAAATAGTCGTTAACCGCTTCGGCCATCGAGACAGCCGAGGTGAAATCGGGCGCGAACAGCGACAAAGACAATTCTTGTTTATCCAAAACATTGAGTTCATATTCATGCTGAACAATTGCACCGTCGGGAATCCGTCCCACAAGCACATGATTTTTTTTGATGTGGGTAAGTCCTCGATTGCGAATGTCGTACCCCCCGGTAGCAAGCGGACCTTGCGCCGAAGCATACACCTCTCCTTCGGGCCCCTGTAGCGGTGTAAGGATTAGTGTTCCTCCCTCCAGACTTGTTGCATCGCCCAACGATGACACCGTGACGTCGAACCGTGTTCCCTTTCGCTTAAAAGGGGCCAAATGACCGGTAACCATTACCGCCGCCACATTGCGCACCCTCATGTGTCGGGAAGGCAACTCTATACCCATATTTTTCAACATGTTGGTGATGGTTTGCTCGGTAAAAATGGTGGTGGATCGATCGCCGGTATTTGCCAATCCAACTACCAGTCCATAGCCGAACAGTTGAACATCCTCAATGCCCGAGACCCGTGCCACATCCTTGATACGTACCTCCATCTGCGCCCGCGCGTCACCCGCTCCCATCATGATGCCGGCGCAAAGAATCAAGATCGACTCCGCGAGACTTCGAAACGGCGCCCGCGGTGAAACTGTCTCGACGGTCGGCCAATATGAATCCGATCTTCCCTT
>WJJU01000803.1 GCA_014729595.1 Chitinivibrionales bacterium | reverse complement strand
GGATCTACACTGAACCGTCTTACCCCCATGCCCAAAAGAAGCGGTAGGTAGCGACTCTCATGAGCCATTTCTCCGCATATAGACAGAGGAATGTCCGCCGCGCGTGCCGCGGTGAGTGTCCGATGAATGCCGCGAAGTACCGCGGGGTGATGAGCGAGATACAAGGAAGCCACTCGCTCGTTTGTCCGGTCGACCGCCAGCATGTACTGTACAAAATCGTTTGTTCCGATTGAAAAGAAGTCGGCTTCACGCGCAAACGCTTCGATTGTCTCGAGTACGGACGGCAGTTCGACCATAATGCCGATCGAAGGTGAAGTGTTATGTTTTACGCCAACCGCCTTAAGTTCCTCGCGGCATTCGTCGACTAATGCGCGGGCGTGACGCAGTTCATCAATAGACGATATCATCGGGAACATGATCCTTAGCTCGATATCAACCGCCGCGCGCAAAATCGCTCTGGCCTGCCGCCGAAAAATTTCGGTGTTTTCGAGGGTAAACCTTATTGAGCGCATACCCAGAAAGGGGTTGTTCTCCCGAAGGTTTTCGTAGTATGAAAGCACCTTGTCCCCGCCGATATCGAGCGTGCGGAAGGTCAGCTCCCCATTGGGGGGTGCACGTTCAATCAGCTTACGATACACGGCGTACTGCTCCTCTTCGGACGGAAAGTCGCTCCGAATAAGGAAAGGAAACTCGCTTCGGTACAGGCCGATTCCATGACACGGAAGTTGGGCGATGCCTTTCAAGTCACTGAGCAAGTTAACATTGGCCAGAAGCGTCACGCCGGTTCCGTCTTTTGTACGCGGAGTTGGAGCCGCTCCTTTTCGGTTGGCCTTTGTCGCTTCGGCGGCAACGGCGCGAGCGGTTTCGAACGAATCGATGATCTTCGGTGAAGGGTCGATATAGACGTTACCGTGGTCGGCATCCAGGATGATCATCGTGGTGGGCGACAGTTCCATGAGCCCCGGAACGTTGGCTATTACCAACGGTATCCCGAGAGCACGAGCCAGAATCGCCGTATGCGACGCCGCTCCGCCGGACGCCTGTACGATACCTCCGGCCCCTTCGGCGACCAGCGTAAGGATATCCGAAGGAAATAGCTCGGGAGCGACAACAACATGACCCGCATAATCGACCCCCGTTTCAACTTCACCGACAAGATTGCTCGTGATACGCAGTACGAGGTCGCGGATGTCGTCGGCCCGACTTCGAAAATACTGATCCGGCGCAGCGGAAAGCGCGTCTACAAATGTCGTGCCGACTCGCAGTACCGCCTCGGCGGGAGCAATACCTTCTCGCGTCATTTTAAGCATTGCTCCCACGAATGCGTCGTCCTTAAGCACAAGGAGATGTGCGGCGAAAATCAACGATGCGGCGTCGATAAGGCGTTCGCCGATACGTTCCTGCAATACCTCCAATTGATGCTCGGTTTTCGCTATGGCGCGTCGTAGGTCCGCTTCGGTGTGGTCGGCGGCATAGCGGTGATTGGCAAGTTCATTGAATGCGCTTGCTCTGTCAAAGCGGCGAACATGTCCGCGGGCATAACCGGCCGAGGCCGTACGCCCTTTGATTAAACCGACCGGCACCGGGGCCGGTTTATCGCGAAGAGGCACATGGTCCCGGAGGCTGATCAGAAGGCGCGTGTTTTCGACAATATTGGCAAGTTGGGAGGTAACTGCTTGAAGCAGTGCGACATCGCTGTCGGCAAAAGGATTTTCGGCTTTTCGCTGAACTACCAGCACTCCTATTCTCCGTATACCACGAAGAATAGGTACCGCTAAGAACGCATCGAACACCTCTTCGTTGATCCCTCGAATATGCTTATAGGCCGGGTGAGTGCTGCCGGCATCGACTTTGAGCGGTCTGAGTTCTTTTAAGGCCACCCCCGTGATCCCTTCACCCAAAGCCAATTCCACTTTTCCAACCGAGGCGCCGGCCAGTCCCTTAGTCGCTCTCAGGACCAGCTTATGACGAGAACCGTCAAAAAGATATGCCGAGCACACCTCGGCTTGAAGATGACGGGAAACAAGCTCTACAACGCGCTCAAGAAACACATCGATGCTTCGACTGTCGGTGAATACCCAATTAAGTTCGCTGATATCGCAGATCAGTTTGACCGGATCCGGCATAGGTTAGGTCCCATTTTCTTGCTGTGGTCGTCGGAATATATTCTTAGGCTAAAAAAACAATATATATCGGCATCGAACGGGCAGGGCCGACTTTAAGGGTGAAGATATTATTTTCCCCAGTGTTCGAGGACCAGTTTTTTCACTATGAATGCGTCGCGGTTTGCTCATTGTTGAATATACGCACGCGCGTCGCGGGGGGAGAATACAACCGATGAGTGATTGCCGTTTGACCGAGTTAGCCATAGCGATTCGTATGGCATGTTCAACAAAGACGGACACTGCAGGAAACGACGATCGCCGCGCTCCGATCGTGACATGCGACGACTCGGAACGGGGACGTCAATTTTCGCGCGGTGCGGACACCGTGCCCGACACCAAAGCGCTCCTCGAAAAGGGGATAGTCGCTTGGTTTCCTCGCGATACCGCTCCCCGGCAGGTGGCGGACTCCCTCGGCGCTTCGCTCGACAGGGCTAAAGCATATCCACAAGCGGTGATAGTCGAAGACGCGGGTCTCTTCCGTCTCGGAAAGACTCGTCGCGAAGCGGTTCGGAGCATGGAGCAACTCTATGCCGGAAAAGTGTTACGCCCGGGCACGGAAGCAACCGAAGGGCCGAGTTCTCGTCTGGCGGGATGTATAGCCGTAGTGACTGGAAGTGCGCAAGGTTTCGGCAAAGGCATTGCCGAAGAACTCGCCCGCGCGGGCGCTCACGTGGTTATCGCCGATATCAACGATGAACTCGGCCGTAGAACGCGCGACGCGCTCGTCGAGGAGTATGGAGAAGAAACCGCGAGCTACCGTCACTGCGATGTCACCGATTCGACATCGATCGATGAACTGATGAATCATACGGTAGCGACGTTCGGCGGCGTGGATCTATTCGTCGCCAATGCCGGGGTGCTGAAAGCCGGGTCGCTGGACGAGATGGATCTTAAAACATTCCGATTCGTGACCGAGGTGAACTATTCTTCCTTTTTCCTGTGCGCAAAATCGGCTTCTCGAATAATGAAACTGCAAAGCATCTATAATTCCAACCATTTTGCCGATATCGTGCAGATAAATTCAAAATCGGGACTCGAAGGGAGCAATCGCAATTTTGCCTATGCCGGGAGTAAGTTCGGGAGCATAGGGTTGGTTCAGTCGTTTGCCAAAGAACTGGTGGCTCACAATATAAAAGTCAATGCGATTTGCCCGGGCAATTACTTTGAAGGTCCACTCTGGTCGGATCCGGACAAAGGACTTTTCGTCCAATACCTTCGTGCCGGCAAGGTGCCGGGAGCCAAGACGCTGGAGGATGTTCGTCGTTTTTACGTAGACAAGGTTCCCATGCGAAGAGGCTGCTCACCCCGCGACGTCACCCGCGCGCTGCTTTACCTCCACGAACAGGAGTACGAAACCGGCCAAGCCATACCGGTGACGGGTGGGCAGATTATGTTACATTGAGTGCGGGTTTTTAGTTGAAGATTGAGGATCGAGAGGCAGTGTGGAGAGTTCGGGCGCTTTGCACAATCATACCATCGCTTCAAATCTTGCGCAGCCTTGCCTCGCTCCGGGTTATATGACTTGTTATGCTTCATGGGTGGGCGCACGCACTAACGGACTACTTGAATGGCGACCGCGGTCGCAACGGCGGGTGAAATACGCCGGATGAATCGATGAGCGATCGAAGGTCCGTGCCGGCCGATTGTTCTCGAAAAAGTCGATTTTCCCATAATCCGGCCACCTCATGAGCGCTAATAGTCCTCGATAATCCTTCGCGCTTCATCACATTCCGGTGTAGGATCAGCACATCCTTTTCGCAGAAAATCTTTCCACGCCTCGATCATTTGTTGTCGTACCCTCTCGCTACCGTTTTTTTCGAAGAGACGACTAAAAAAACGCGCGCGATACAGATACGCTTTCGGACGAATCGTCGTATCGAGCTTGACCGGTGCGGCTATTGCCTTCGAAAAGAACGCTTCTGCCTGTTTATCCATCGATGCGATGTCGTACAGTAGCGCGGTCAAAAGGTAATATTTGGCATCACCGGTACCGTGCGAAAGCCCATACGTCAAGCCTTCATTATAGCGGCCGGTTCGATAATACGATTCTATTGTCATAACAACGATGCTGTCGCGTTGTATCGCCCGAAGATTACCGGTGTCAATTGCACCGAATAGTGTCAACGCACCGCTAAAATCCCCTCGTCGAAATTGTAATACGGCCTCCTTGAATGCGGATTCGTCTTTGTTTATCTCATCACTTTTCGGCTTATTGATTTTAGGGCTTTGCTCGGCCGACGGCGTCGTCGGCGCGGCCTTGGCATCTTTGGCGATTATATCGGACCGCCGTGGATTATCAACCGCGCCGCCGGATTCGGCCACGGGGTCGGGGCCCGATGTGGATGCCGAAGGCATTGTGCCTGTCGGTATATCGTTTTCGATCGCGGGACCCGCCGCGATCGTTGCCGGCCGCTGTGGCGCGGGGTGGTGCGCCGCGGCAAAATGGATCCCCAAAACTACCACGGCAATGATTACGGCGACAACGGCAACGACCCACGGCGGGATGCGGGGTATCACCCACCTTTGTGCGGCGACCTTGTCGGGTATCGACGCGGAATAGGACTTACGGTCCGAAAAGTACAATTTTACGATGGATTGGGCGTCGACCCCTGCGTATGCGTCAAGTGCCGTTCGCGCGGCCGCGCGAAGCGATGCGTAGCTCGGAAACCTCTTTGAGGGATCCGGATTCAAGCAACGCTTAACAATATTGTCGACATTGGACGGTACCTTTGCCGCAAGAGAGCTTACCGGCTTGAACTGCCCCGTCAACTTTGCGGCAACCATTTTCGCAAAGGCGTTTTCGCCCTCTTCCGGAAACGGGCGCGCACCCGTTACCATCTCGTAAAAGGTGACGCCAATGGAAAATATGTCCGTTTCGACATTGGCGACAGGTCTTTGATGCTGTTCGGGAGCCATGTAGGCGGGGGTCCCGGGCAAGACACCGGTGATGGTTTGATCCATTTCGGCGCCTTCGAACTTTGCCAAGCCGAAGTCGAGAATCTTTATGACACCTTTGTCCGAAACAATAATATTGCTCGATTTGATATCACGGTGCACGAGTTTTTCGTAGAGCCCGCCGTCGATCGTGAAAGTTTCCGAATAGGTGTACTCGAGCGCACCGCAGAGCAAAGCGAGGATACTCAACCCGACGGGTATCGGCAGGGGCTCATTTTTGATGTATTCCCGCAGATTTGCACCCGAGACATACTCCATCTCCATGTAGGGAAGAACACCCTTGAGGAATCCGATACGATATACCCGCACGATATTGGGATGATCGAGGTTGGCGCAAATCTTGGCTTCCAAGCGGAACCGATTGAGATTGAGGCGGGAACTGTCGGGGAAGGGGACCTTTATGGCGCGAGTCGTTTCGGTATCCGGATCGGTTACCTTGAACACCGTCCCAACACCACCGTCGCCCACTACCGATTCGACCCTGAGCCGCTCGACGAACTGCCCCGGAGTCGGCAACACCACCGGCTCCCCGTCGTCACCGACAACACCCTTCATGCCCTCGTTCGCCACTCGTTGCAGCAGGTTCAGTTCTTCCATCAATGGTATGTTTCTTGGATAACGATATAGTTCTTGCTCGAGATGATCCCGTCTTCTGCCCCTTCGGTTCCCAACCTTTTCGGCGTGCTCAATGTGCTCAAATAGCCCTCGGCACTCGAAATCGAATATTCAAAGATTGGAGCGTCGCATCTCGAATTGATATTTTTATACATTTAGCGGTCATATAAAATATTTTCTGACTGCGCCGGCAGGTGATGAGCGTTCCGAGAGAGTGAAAGAATAGAAAACTAATCCGACCTGTTTGCGACGCTCACTAAGGCATAATAGTGCGATCTCTTTCCACCGCGGGAAAAGGTATGAAAAACAAATCGCTGATGATACTACTTCTGATTTCGATGGGGGGGATTTCCCAGCCGACCGAACCCACCGCTCTTGATGAATTTTCCGACAAGCGTCCGGACGTATCTCTCATCAAAGCGAAGCATTACCGCAAAAACGGTTTCCGTGTGCTTCCTACCTTTTTCACCGATACGGTCATTGGTCCGGGAAACTTTGTCGGTATAGACGATGTTATCATTCGCAACGGTACGATACTCCGTATCCGGCCGGGGACGACACTGATGTTCGAGCCGGGCGCTAAATGCATAGTCGAGGGGCGATTGATC
>WJJU01000802.1 GCA_014729595.1 Chitinivibrionales bacterium | reverse complement strand
TGATGAGGCCGTGCATGAATTTTATGAATCAGTGTATCGAGGAGGCGGGCGTGGAACCGCCGTGCGCGCATTTCATCAACAAAAAGAGAAGTTAACCTCGGCGATGAACCCGCGCCTTCAGTGAGTGGAAAAGGTTACATCGTTGGTAAAGATATCGGCATCCGTGTCAAACCCCGACTTTGACCGACTCATGAGGTGTCCGTGCAAAAATCGGTAAACAGGTTTTGCTCATTGAGGTAACCGAGGCTTGGACGTGCGCGAAATGAGCAATACAGTGGCTGATTCCGCGACGTTGTCCCGCAAAGCGCAGGCGGGATTACTGTCCGGCAGCCTGTGATTATGAACAAGATGCCACGTAATTCCGCAACTGATTATACACCTGTTTCAGGATCGGTGTTTGGGGCAGGGCGTCGTAAATACGCTCGAGGTAGTTTCGCCGCCGGACTACTTGAAAGGAATGCCGGAAATTTAGATCGTATACCCAGCCCATTTGCATTAATTTGAAGTCGTTTAGTGTTCGCGCATGCCGGTATGGTACCGCATGGCCTTGAAGTACGTCTTCGACAACCGCCGAGGAGATCTCGTCGGTGTCCGGCAGTTCCGCTTCGATGGCGCGACTTCGAAATGTTGGATCGGAACGTTCGTAATATTCGGTTACCAGCCGCCAAATGTCGAGCTTGTCGGCGTCGCGTATGAGCTTTGCGAATGTCGCACTCCGGGCGGTTAGACCGTCGCCGAGGGCGGCACGGTTGTGTCGTTCGATTGCAATTCGAATAATTGCGGCGTCGTCTACGTCGATGTCGTCGATTATGCCCGAAGCCTCTATCTCTTGTATCCCCAGAAGCGCATGATTTTCCGAGCGAGCATCAGCAAAGGTGCGATAACGTCGATATTGTTCGAAACGGCCGAAATCATGCAGAAGACCGGCAACGGATGCGCAAGCTATATCTTCCGCCGGCATACCCTCGGATAGGGCAATTCCGACCGCTTCATCGCGCACCAGGAATGAGTGATGCAGCTTTAGCTCGATTGCATGCACCACCTCCTCGGTTCCCCTCAGAAACCGCCGGGTGTATTCACGAAATTGCGCTTCTACCGTAGTATTCAACTGGTCGAATTCCATGTGAACTCAATTAGTGGTTATTGCGTGCGGAGCCTATCATTATTCATGTTTGTTTAAAATACGACGGGCTGTTTGTATCAGCGCTCTTGATTATATTAAACACGTAGGCACTTGGACCACTTGAAATTGTTTGAGCACCTCGAGAGCCTCGGTGTGCTCAATCCCTCAGTGCTTCAGAGGCTCGGGCCTCTGAAACCGGATTCTTTGCAAACAGGCGCCATTTAAGTCATGCATATTCGAGAAATTTTCGGATTACTAACGACCGAATTTGCCGCAAAAACTCATAATACTTGTTGGAAAACCAAAAATAATTCATGAATGCCGTTCATCCCCTTCTTTGAGGCAGTCCGACACGCTTCGTGCAATAATCCCGCGTCATCGTTCGAAAGATAGTGAGACTTGTGAAACCATTTTACGACCGGCTGTGACGGATGGTGGAGAAATCCGCTATTTTTTAAATGCCGCTCGATATCGATGAGTCACCCTTGAGCGGTTTCCGTGTAGAATTTGCCTCCCGATTATTTGGGCTAATACGAGTGATGGTAAAGGTGGGAGGGGATTTATCGACAGACCGGCAAGGAACGTCGATCCGCAAATTTGTACGCTTTTGTCGTTTTGGTTGGGAACTGATATCTTGTCGTCTATGATATTTGCATTATAATTGCTGAATATATCGAAGAAGCCCGTTTGGAGGGGCATATTTTGGCCGAAAATACCGTTACCGTAGTCAACCCGAAGGGCATCCACGCCCGTCCTTCTTCGCTCATTGCGAAGACTGCCTCAAAGTTCCTTTCTTCGGTGACGCTGCAGAAGGAAACCGATCAGGCCGATGCAAAAAGTGTTATGGAGATCCTCATGCTGTGCATTCCGTGTGGAACGGAGCTTATCGTTCGGGCTACGGGGCCTGATGAGGACGCCGCCGTGAGGGCGGTGACGGACGTGATCAACGTGCTTTTTGAGAGAGATTGATTTCAGCATAAAGAGGCATGGAGCGAATTTGCCGCATTTATTACTTTTTTAGAATCGCCGCGGTATCTTAGCGCATGAGCGGCGGCACTACATATCGGGGTGCGGAGAATGTGGGAATTAGTTACCGGACAAAACTTTTCGGGCGGCGCCTCGGTGCGTACCGGCCGCCGTCGCCCCGGAAGTCGAAGAAAGCGAATGAGAGGGTATGATGGGCAGGATAGTGGATCTGACGCTAACGCTGAACAAAGACATGCGGGGAGTGATTTTCGACGTTGCAAAAACTATTGTCCGTAACGGCTCGAACGCCCGAACACTTCATCTTTACTCTCATGCCGGCACTCACATGGATGCCCCCCGGCACTTCGACAATAAGGGTGAAACCATTGACGCGGTTGATCTCGAGGCGTGTGTTGGCCCCGCCTGGGTAGTGGATATCAAGAATGTCCAGGACAAGGGGCTGATCACGATATTTCATTTGGGAGAATTTCGCAAGCGTATCCGGGAAGGGGACCGGGTACTTTTGAGAACCGGGTGGAGCAGGTTGGCGGATGATGCCGGTCGATATCGGGATAATCTTCCGCGCATAAGCCTCGAGTTGGCGGAGTGGTTCGCCGAAAAGAAGATTCGTCTGTTGGGGGTCGAGCCTCCTTCGGTGGCCGATGTTAACAATCGGGAAGAACTCACGACGGTTCATCGCACGCTGCTGGAAGCAGGCATTGTGGTAGTGGAGGGTCTGGCCAATCTCGATCAACTTGAATCCGATCAGGTGCAATTCATTGCCCTCCCTCTTAAGCTTCATGGCGGAGACGGCGCGCCCGCACGAGCGATAGCGATCGAGGGATGAGCGATTGGTACGACGTCACCCGCTTCAATGGTGCCGTCCGATCATCAATTTTCCCATAAGCAGCAGAGCAACGATTCCCGCCTATGTCAATAGGCTTATTGCGAGCGTGGTGAAAATGATCCACAAGTAAGTCGGCAAACAACGTCTTCCTTTTTTTTTTAAGCAAACCCGAACAATCGACCTTCTTTCCATTATTTACGGCTACTCGGGTCCACCCCGTTCCCGGCGGCCGTGACACCGTTCTATCGCCGTTTACGTCAATTCAGCCCGTGAGGGAGGGCGGCGCGTTGCATTGTGGTGTACTGATGCCGCGCCGCGGCACGAATTGAGCGCGGTTGAAAGCTCGAAGCCACCATGACCACGAAGCCAAGAGGGACCCGGTAATTGCCGTTTACCATTCAGATAGCAAGGAGAATACCAGGGGGCGGCGGGGCCTAAATGGGGCAAAACAAGTTTCCTTTTTTGTCCTTCAAGCCGTGTCGCTCGCATTCACTGTCTGTAAGCCTGGATGCGCGGGACAAGTTATGCTCGGAGAAGTTACACCGGATGGAGACGAGGTGCAATGAGAGTATTAAATCGCCGCTAACTATGGTCTATCGTTTGCTTTCAGGCAACGGCGGGCTCGATGGGACATGGGCGGTAGTCGGTTGACCGTATTGTTCCGGTTACGTGGTGCTCGACGTCTCAAAAGGGGACCGGTAAAAATAAACGCCCGTTTGCGCCGATCGACTACGCCGGAAAGGGGGGGAATAGGGAACTGAAGCCGCGATGAGGAC
>WJJU01000801.1 GCA_014729595.1 Chitinivibrionales bacterium | reverse complement strand
TCCTATCCAATAGCGCGGGATACGTAACGAAAGTGCGAGGATAAATGTGCAAGCACAAGGTGTTCTTTCAAAAATCTTTTTGATAAGCGTTATAGTAGCGAGTGTCGTGAATGTCGTTTCGGCTCAAGGTGATTCTTTGGAAACGATTGAGCGGGTAGTCAATTTGCAAGCGAGTAACGGTAAAGGTGCCATCGTGCTCACGTGGTCGATTGATCCCCCGCAGCCCGACGCCATTTTTGAAATTTGGCGCAGAAAAGCCGGTGAACGCAAAATGGAGCGCGTGGCCTCGGGACTCACGTTGCCGTGTTATGTAGACGACGAGGTGCGGCCGGGCATAACCTATCACTACGGTTTAAAGTGGGATGTCTTCGGCAAAGAGACGGGCAAGTCCAATACCATTGCGGTTAAGCTTGCTCCGCGTCATTTGGGAATGCTCATTTATCCGGGGATTTATCAGATACGTTCACAACAGACGGTTAAAGGGGGGCTGATCGCCGCCGGCGGCACACTGTCATTGTTGGCGACGGCGGGCAGTGGGGCATGGTATCTCTGGTCGCGAAGCGAGTCGGAAAGGCTGCGCGACGAGTTTAACTCTCGACTAAAAGAAGACGCCGATTCTCAACTCAAAACAATATTTGATGATTGGAATGAAGCGTACGACCGTGAAGACGGAGCGCGAACGGTTTTATATGCCTCGGCGATATCGTTTGGCACAATCATGTTGTACCATATTGTGGATGCGCTCATCTTTCCGCGGACGAAAGCCTGTAGAACGGATGCTGTTCCAGGATTCTCCTCCGTTCATCCTTATCTGGGAGTCGAGCCGGGATCAGGGGGAAATTCATCGAGATATGCCGTGGGGGTACGCTTCACGTTGCCCACTATCAAGGGGGGGATGCAATGAGAATGGCCGATTTATTAGATAGGATCGCCGAGTCATGGGAGAGCGGGGCAATCGTTGTTTTATCGCTTTTGATGTGCCTTGGGGGTTGTTTTGGTGTATTCGAGCCAACCGAAACTCCTTCGCCCGTGCTGAGTGGGCATATCACAACCGATTTGACGCTTGGGGCTATTGATAAGCCCTATATCCTCCGGGGATATGTGGTCGTCGATTCACCCCATACGCTCATCATTGAGCCCGGTGTCACCATCCACGGCGAAAAATCTTCAATAGGAACACTGATAATTTCCCGGGGAGCGAAGATTATCGCGGTAGGAACGCAGACCGCGCCCATTGTATTCACCAGCGACCAACCGAAGGGGCAAAGGAAACCCGGTGATTGGGGTGGGCTTGTGATAAACGGCAATGCACCAATCAACAACGGCGATGCAAACGGTCAGAAAATGGGGGAGGGGAATACCGGCTGGTACGGTGGTGACGACCCGACTGACAACAGCGGGACATTGCAATACATTCGAGTGGAATTTGCCGGCCGTAAATATAATCCCAAAAAGCAGCTCAATGGAATTGCGTTCCAGGGGGTTGGGGCCGGTACTACCGTGGATCACATCCAGGTGCACCTTTGCAAAGACGATGGGATCGAGTTTTTTGGTGGAAACGTGTGTGCAAAGTATATCCTGTGCTTGGGAAGTCATGACGACAGCTTTGACTGGACTGACGGCTGGCGAGGCAAAGGGCAGTTTTGGATATCTTATCAAGAGAGCGACGAAGAAGGGGACAAGGGGATTGAGGGGAACAATGTGAGCCAGGACGATCCCGATGTTGGTCAATCGCCGGTGTCTGAAGCGACTCTCTACAACATTTCACTCATTGGTAATGAAGAGGCGAGCGGCCTTGTCGGCGCGAATTTCCGTAAGGGAACCAAAATCCGATTATATAACAGCATCATTCAGGAATTTGGAACCGGACTCAAAATCGACGCGGATTCTTGGAATACATTTACGCAATCAACGGATGGAGGGTCATTTAGTACCATCCGGAGTTGCTTGCTTAACAGCATTCGAAATAAGGATATAATCGACGAAGATTCTCTGGGCCAGAAAGCGTTTTTGCTTGAAGATACCACGCTCGGAAATCATTCCGGCAATTATAAAGCCATACAAAGCGCTCCCACCTGGGATTTTAGAACAACTCATGCACTCTTGAGTACGTTGGCCGAGCGTGGAATTGAGCCCGTTAAGCCGCCTCAGGATGGTTTTTTTGAACATGCCGATTACATAGGAGCGATGGGACCGAACCCCTCGGATGATTGGACCGCGGATTGGATCACCACCGTGGATAATTAACGCCGTAACAACCTGATTGCGGCCTCGAGGGCCGGCGCGGGGGTTTGGATACTACGATGAGTATAGCACAAAGAATATACCTTGAATCGACGGTGTGGTATCAACTGGTCAATTACCGCGATTCCGGGTTCAAGGAGCGCGCTCAGCAAATGATCGAGCAGATAGAGCGCGAGGATTATACGATTTGCATATCAAACATTGTCTTGGAAGAACTTGCCTATAATAGGCCCAAGTATCGCAAGCGGGTCGAGGAATTGGTTGACCGGCACAAGCCGATTGTTCTTGTGCAGAGTGAATCGTCCGAAGACCTTGCCATGGCCTATATCGAGAACGCGTTTAAAGAACGCCCACGGCACGAGGTCATTGTCGATGCCCTGCACGCCTCAATCGCCACAACATCGAATATCGCCTACATGGCGACTTACAACTACCGCAACCTCTTGAACGTAAAAACACTGGAGCACATGAACGGCGTTAACCTTCTGGCCGGCTATCATCTGAGTCTCGCCGCCTACCCGCCGTTTATGTTTCTTGAATTGTGGGACTACGAAGGAGACATGGGCTCCGTTCACAAAGCGGTATGGGAAATTAAGAAAAAATTAGGGAAAAGGCTGGAAGAGGCACTGTACCGTAAGCGACTTCATCACCGCGAAGAAGTTCATACCAGTACGGTTAAGCGGGCCACGAAGTTGGGGCTGCGGGTGATACATTCGCATCGATCGGACAGTTGATGCCAACGGCGGCATATACCGTATCCAATAGTGCAAAACTTCCCCGGTGTTCAAGCGCGAGGGGGAGGGGCAACGCGCCGACCCGATCCTGCTTACAGGGCCAACCCTGACGCGAATGCGTCTTTCGGGACGCGAAAGGGTGGCAGGTGATGCCGTTCGGCGGCCCGTACCCCGGGTGATGCTTTGGCAAAAGGGATTGTCACGAACGTTGGCCGGGGTACGGAAAGCTTGAAACGAAGAAAATGTCCCGAATGGACAGCGGTGATGCCGGGAAACAAATCGGCAACGGACCTGTTTAGCCGGCAACTATGTATGAAAATGCGGCTATGAGC
>WJJU01000800.1 GCA_014729595.1 Chitinivibrionales bacterium | reverse complement strand
CTGTAGGGTGCGGTGGACGCAACGCCGAATAGAACTAACGCGTTGTGGATGAGGGCGTTAGTGTCTCGTCTCATAACCGGTGTCACTTTCCCGTCGGCCCTTCATCGCGCCGTCTTCGAAGCGAAATCGGTAAACACAGACCGGCGGATCCTGCTTTCGGGCGGCGACACATGCCTCTTTCTTTGCCTACGGAACTCTTTATGGGCGAATTTCAACGTCAACGCCGCATGAACAGTTGACTAATCCCGGGCTGACACAGTAGTTTACATATCATGCGCTTCCGATTTACGAGATTTGTGGGGGGCGTGGTTGTTGATTACCCTTGCACCTACGAGCGGATTACGGGCACCTATGAGAATACTGGATCCTGGCAAAGCCGTCGAAGTGGTTCGACGTTTTGGCGAATTAAAGATTGTTGTTGTCGGTGATGTCATGCTTGATATCTATGATTTTTGCTTTGAAAGAGACAGCAAGCCGATCGATTACGAGATGGAAGGCAAGCGTGCCTATCGGGCCAATGAATCGATACGTGTTCTTGGTGGAGCCGGCAATGTGGCGGCAAATCTTGCATCATTAGGTGTACGTACCGCTCTTCTCAGCGTGAGCGGGGACGACGGTCACCATATCACCTTGCGGAAAATCGCAGACAGCCATCGCATTGCACATTGCCTTATTCGTGACCATTCGCGTCCGACGACGGTCAAGGTCCGAATTTATGTGGACGATACCTACCTGCTGAGGCGCGATGACGAAGAAACGAGAGAAATATCTCAGGAGTTGGCGTCGACACTCTTAGCCGAGGCCCGCGGCCTGATAGAGGATGCCGATGCGGTTATACTCAGTGATTATGACAAAGGTTTATTCACAAACGATTTCGCACAGAACATAATAGCTGCATGCAGGGAGCGGGCGCTTCCCGTTATAGTCGATTTCAAGCCCCGCAATGCCGATTACTTTCGGGGGGCCACGGTCATAGCACCGAATGAAGGCGAGGCGGAAGCTTTGTTGCCCGGGTTTCGAGGAGGAACGGAACTCAAGGCAAAAATGGAAGCGCTCCATGAGCGTCTGAGATGCCGCAGCACGGTGGTGACCCTTGGCGAGCGAGGGCTTTGTGGTTATGACGGCGCTATATACTTTCAGGTACCCGCCAATCCGGTAAGAGTGGTGAGCCCGGTAGGCTGTGGTGATACCGTACGTGCGGTTTTAGCGTTGGGGGCGGTGGCGGGGCTGTCGTTGCAAGAAGCCTGCGAGTTGGCGAACGACGCCGCCGCAACAATTATTCAGAAACGAGCGACGGCTACACTTACCGTGGAAGAAGTGATCGAGTTCATCAAAACTTCCCGCTGACCGTTTACGGCCGTCACCGCGTGAAACGAGGGTAACATTTCTCCCCCGGTGGAGAATAGCGTCCTGATTCCGCGGTTTCGCGCGGTCGTTTTCTCCCTTATTATCTTCCCCCTCTTTTTTATCCGATTATTGTTGGTACAAAAAATTATTTGCCAAGTGTCTGAGGAATGGCTATTTTACTGAATCGTTGCTTTGCTTTCGCTTGAATCAAAATGCGTTGGATGTCACGGTCGTTCCGAGGCATAAGAATCCCAGTGTCATACGACACTGCGCATAATCATGTCTTTCGTGCTCGGAGCGGTAAGGCTTTCCGGTATCTTGAATAGGTTCCCCGGGGTATATTCAATATGCTGTAAATGCTTCGTAGCTCAAGCTCTTGTACGCTTTTCTTTCTCGGAACCGAAGAGCTTAGGTTAGGATATATGATCGGCTGGGTACTGAGCCCGGCGAAGTGCCCGGTTCCAAAGTAGCTTAGAGTTGCTTTCTGAATGAGCTACGTCAGGGAGAGCCGAGCGAGAAGGCCTGGATGTGATCCCGCAAGGCGGGGAGTACGGGGCATATTCTCGGTGGTATGGTGAGGCGGGGAAACGAAACGGACAAATCGTCGTAGCCGGCCTGAGTAGCAGCTCATTTTGAAAGCGGCACTTAGTGCGCAAGAAGAAAACGAAATCGGTTATTCTGAAAACAAACTACGCAATAGTCAACGCCGGCGGGGGCTTTGCAACGCATGTGTTTACCTTCCTGAGATTTGCGGGCCTTATGGATAGCACTCTCCGCTACCCCTGGAGCATGTATGTCACGAATCGACGGTAATTATGCGGAATCGGCCGGAAGTTACTGCTCTCGCGAAGGTCGTGCGATCTCCAATTTTAAGCGGGACGGAGATCCCGGCGATATGAACGAGGCGACACTCAAAAGCATTTTCAGAGCGACGCCGACGGGAATAGCGATGGTGAAGGATTGGGTTCTGTGCGAGGTTAATGAACGAATTTGCACTATGACCGGCTACCGAAGAGATGAGCTTGTTGGAAGGTCGGTTCGAATCCTCTACTCATCGCAAGAAGACCACGATTATGTTGATCGCGAAACATGCGCGCAAATCCGCAAGCGCGGAACGGGAATGATTGAAACGCGATGGACGCTTAAGAATGGAGAAATGATCGACGTACTGTTGTGCTCCGCGCCCATCGATCCGAATGATCCCGCCGGCAATATTACTCTTACCGTTTTGGATATCACGGAACGTAAGCGTATGGAACTTCGCTTGCGTCAACGTGACAGGATGAGGGCAATCGGCCAATTGGCCGGGGGGGTCGCACACGATTTTAATAATCAGCTCGCCGGTATCATGGGTTATGCCGATCTGATACGCGAGGGGGTTGAGTATGATCCGGTGCTGGAACGCTATGCGGTTTGCATCATAACAACGTGCACGAGAGCCGCGAACCTGACCAAGCAACTCTTGGCTTTCGCTCGCAAGGGCAAGTATCGAACGATGCTCGTCGATATCCACAAATGCATCGACGATGCAATCGCGTTATTAAAGCGTAGTATTGACAAAAGAATTAAGATCGTTCGGGAATTCGGCGCCGATCACCCGTTCACGCTCGGTGATCCGACACAACTGCAAAACACCATACTTAATTTGGGGCTCAACGCCCGCGACGCCATGCCTCATGGTGGACAAGTAATCTTTTCGACTACGGTAATCAAGTTCGAAGACGACTTCTACGGAGGAAATTCGTTTCGGCTTGGTCCCGGGTCTTACATAAAAGTGGTAGTAAGCGATACCGGCTGTGGAATTCCGCCAGACGTAGTCGAACACATTTTTGAGCCTTTTTTTACCACCAAGGAACAGGCTAAAGGGACCGGAATGGGTTTGGCGGCGGTATATGGAACCGTTAAGAGTCATCAT
>WJJU01000799.1 GCA_014729595.1 Chitinivibrionales bacterium | reverse complement strand
CCACGACCGGACTTCACTATTTTCTCGAGCCCGATTGGGCGAAACTAGGTGAGGCGAATACGTGGCGGCTGGCCTTTGCGCAGGTGTTTTTCAGTATGAGTCTCGGCTTCGCCGTAATGCTTTCGTATGCCTCGTTTCTTCATCGGAAATCCGACATCAACAACAATGCCGCCATTGTTGCTTTGGGGGATCTTGCCACCAGTTTCATCGCCGGTCTAGCGGTATTCTCGGTTATCGGCAACATGGCCAAGCTTACCAACGTCCCCGTTCAAGATGCGGTCACGGCGGGGCCGGGGCTCGCTTTTGCGGTTTATCCATACGCTTTATCGCAACTGCCGGCCGGCGCGGCGTTTTTCAGCGCAATCTTTTTTGCCGCATTGCTTACACTCGGGATAGATTCGGCTTTTTCGATAGTAGAGGCCGTGCAAGCCGGCGTGAATGATAACGCAAAGGGATCCTGGAGGCGTTCCTGGACATTGCCTCTGATCTGCGGCGTTGGTGCGCTTACCGGCATTCTCTACGCGGGAGGGCGTGGGGGGCTGAACTGGATCGGGTTGGCGGATGATCTGGTCAATGGTCCCTTCGGTATTCTATCGGTGGCTTTTGCCGAAACGATAGTCGTTGCATGGGCATGGAACGGCAAGTTTGTCGAAGTTATGCGGTCGCACGCCAACGAGAGGTCCGATTGGCGACTAGGCCGTTGGTGGAACGTGATCGTCCGCTGGGTGGCGCCGCTATTTCTTTTGTCCCTGATTGCGTGGACGCTCAGCGATTTCGTTGCGGATATGCCTACGGCCGAGGCTTCAGTGTTTGCACGTCGCGATTGGTATCTCCATTTGTTTGGGCACATCCTGTTTGCGGCGATACCCGTCGTTTTTCTTCTCATCGTACCTCGCGAAACTACACATGGCGATGAAGAAATGGGGATGCGGAAATCAGGGAAACTATGGCCGGTATTAACGTTACCCGGCGGCGCCGCTTTGATCGGAATAGTGTGGGGTACCACCCGGCGGGTGCACATCGGTCGGATTAAAGAAGTTGCGGAGACGGCAACTACCGAAGTGGCTCATACGTCGGAGATTGTTCAAAAGGTAGTCGCTTTCGAGCCGCACGATCTTGGGGTTGCCAGTTTTGTTACGCTCTCAATAGCGTTTCTTACCATATTGGGCGGACTGATCTGGTGTTTCTCACGAGCTATTGTTGCCGCGGGTAGTTCGGATATCGAATTGCCAAACACCGATGAAAGCTGAGGGGATTCGGGATTTTCGATCCGCGGGCTCCGCAAGCTACGAATGAAGGATTTTGAGTCGCTTTCAGAATGCTGAGCCAATGTTGGGGAAGGCTGAGGGAGAAGGCATGGATGTGATCATGCAAAGCGGGGCGACGAGGTATATCCTCGGTACTATGACGAGGAGGCGCAACGAAACAAACGAGTCGTCGCGGTTGGTCTGAGTAGCGGCTCATTTTGAATGCGACTCTTAAATTTACCCCATCCTTGCATGAAATTCGTTTGACGTAAATTGAGATTTCCGGATTTCACCAATAATGAAATCCTGAAATAGCTACAACCTTGGTCATAATGCCAAATAATTCGATTTCTTAAATACATGTAAAACGGATTTTATGCAACGATGGGGTTTAGAAAGAAGAATGACTTACACTTCGTGAATCCAGAGGGGTTGATGCCCGTCGTAGAGTCCTTTGCGGTAGTTGAGGATCACTACTTCGGTACGTCGGCCTGATTCGATGTTTACTATGAAGCGGTCGATGGCTTCGCGTGTTATGTAGAGTCCTTTGCCGTGTTCATCCAGGATCCCCTTTGCCAAGCCGTCGGGGCGCTTGGTGGTATTACGCTCCAACCAATAGAGCACTTCTTTTTTTGTGAGTCTGCCTTTTTGGTCCCGCACGGCTACGCCCAATTTTTCCGGGTCTCGAGCCCAGGAAACCATAATGTGCTCATCAGGGGCAAGCTCTCCCTCCAAGCACCAGGTGTGCTTTTGGTCACCGCGCTCCCGCCGCGCGCCGTAGAAGAACGCATTGATCACGATTTCACCTAAAGCAAGCCGGAATTTTCGCTTGTGATAGTCATCGGCGATTTGGTCGATGACATAATCTATCGTGCTTTCGATCCGGTCTACTCGGTCGATGTATTTCGTTTGGATTTCGCCCCGTACGTAATGCTCGAGTCCGAATACGTCGCCCGTGAGGATATTATGCACCAAGAGACCGAGTTCCTCAAAATTAAACGGCGTTGTTTTGGTAATAATATTGCCGATGTCGTAGTCTCTGGCCATATTCATGTAGTCTCTGACGTCATAGGCGGTGATCAGTGCTCTTTTAAGATTCGGATATCTGTCGCCGGCTTCCGCCAAAAGTTCAAATCCTTTCATCCCGGGCATATTAATGTCGGAGAGTAATAGATCAAAATCGTCTCGGGCAAGGATTGTAAGCGCCGCGTCACCGCTCGTCGCCGGCATTACTTCGTAGCCCTCGTCTTCCAAAAATTCGCCAACTACGTCTAAAAAGTCAATTTCGTCGTCAACCAGCAATATGCGCGCTTTCATGAAATCTTTCCTTTACTGAAGGAAGCATGACAAAAAAGGTTGTTCGTCCCGGTTTTGTCTTGAACCAGATACGACCGCCGCTTTCCTGTACAATTTTGTGAACAATCGCAAGGCCCAATCCGGTGCCTCTGCCCGGATCCTTTGTGGTGAAGAACGGATCGAAGATCTGACCTTGAATCTCCGGGGGTATTCCGGGACCGGTGTCGCTCACTTGTACGAACACCCGGAGATCGCCCGTCCTTTCGGTGGTAAGAGTAAGCGTTCCATGTCCTTCCATGGCGTCGGCGGCATTTACGACGAGATTCAATAAGACCTGTACATAACGTGATCGATCACCGAAAACGAGGACGCCCGGTTGAT
>WJJU01000798.1 GCA_014729595.1 Chitinivibrionales bacterium | reverse complement strand
GCGTATAACAACCCCGAAGAAACACCGCTCGACAAGCATCTTTTTTGCCGGAGCTTTTTTCCCGCGGCTTCGATTTTCAAAGTGATCACGGCTGCCGGTGCGATAGAAAAGGCTGGTATGACCGCGGATACCAAATTGCGACGCGCGGGGCGTAATCATACTCTCTATCAGTATCAGCTCGCTCCCGAACTTAAGCGCTACAATCTCATTTCGCTTGGTGATGCTTTCGCGTACTCCATCAATCCGGTCTTCGGCCGGTTGGGCATCTACACTCTCGAAGCCGACGGCGTGCTTGAATACGCGCAGCGATTCGGTTTTGCCGCTAAACTTCCTTTCGAACTGCCCCATGAAGCCGGTCGCGTGGCGGTTGCCGACTCTCCTTTTGCCGTAGCCGAGCTTTCATCGGGCTTCAACCAAAAAACGACTATAACCCCGCTCTTCGGAGCGCTCATTGCCTCCGCCGTATCGCATCGCGGCGCCATGCCGATCCCGACTCTGGTAGACAGCGTAACGGAAGCGGAGGAGGGGAATACGCTTTATCGCGCCGAGCAACGGTTGTGGCGTGCCCCCATCAATTCCGAAACGGCGGAAGAGTTGTTCGGCCTGATGAAACGAGTGGTACGATATGGTACGGCGCGCAAATCGTTCAATACCTACATTCGTCGCTCCAGCCGGTTTGCGGAAATCGAGTGCGGTGGAAAAACGGGTAGTGTGGATAAAGACGGTATCGGGCGAATAGATTGGTTTGTCGGCTTCGCGCGTCACCGAAGCGACCCGCAACAGCACATAGCCGTGGCCGCTGTAACGGCACATGGGGCGTACTGGACGGTTCACTCGAGCTTTTTGGCCGCCGAAATTATTCGAGAGTACATACGCGACGTCCAGGATCGGAGCAAGCCGGTGGAGGTAGTGAGTAGTGACTGAATCGATCGAGTTTCATTCCGCGTTCGTGGCGCTTATCGGGCGCCCCAACAGCGGCAAATCCACCCTTCTCAATACTGTCTTGGGCGAACGAATCTCCATCGTAAGCAGCCTTCCACAAACCACCCAACGCAATCTCAAAGGCATTTACAACGGGCCTCGTCATCAAATCGTTTTTGTCGATACACCGGGTATTCATGAGGGGAGGCATGCCGTAAACAAGATGATGTCTCGCCAGGGACTGGCTCTTTTGGAGGACGGTTCGGTCGACATTGTTTGTTACCTGGTTGATCTGGCGCGGGATTTCGGCGAAGAGGAAGATGTCATTGCGGGCAGGGTGGAGCGTGTTAAGGTGCCCGTTTGCATCATTTTCAATAAAGCCGACATGTGTGTGGATGTGGATCGTACCCGCTCGGCATTCTTTGCCCGCTACCCGACACTTTCCGCACATAAGAGTGTCGTGCTCACCGCGACGGAACCTTCGGCGCGCGAAAAGTTTCTCGATACTCTATTGCCCATGGTCCCGCCGGGACCGAAATATTACCCCGATGAAGATTTGACGGATGCGGACCTGCGATTTCTGGCGGCGGAATTGGTGCGGGAACAAGTTATTCGGGCCACGCGTGAAGAAGTCCCGCATGCGGTATTGGTGGAGATCCTTCAGTATAAAGAGCAGGAGGGACGACACCAGGTTGAAGTGGAAATTCATGTGGAAACAAAGGGCCAAAAGGGAATACTGATTGGCGCGGGCGGGGCGGTAATTAAAAAAATTCAACACAGAGCGCAATTAGCGCTGAGCAAGTTGGCCGATGCGCCGGCTAGAATTCGATGTCACGTCAAAGTGACGCCGAAATGGCGTGATAATGACCGCTTTTTGACGGGTATGGGATTTCGGCGAAGCTGAATGGCTCAATCGGATAACCAAACGATCTTTGGATGAAGATACAGCGGACAATGGAATACGGGTTTTGTCGGGGAGGTGAAAATGATGTGGAATCGTAGCATGCGATGGGTATGGGGTGTGGCGCTGGTATGTGTTTACGGCGCCGGGGCTCAGTACGGACAATACTCCAGCCGGGCCTTGCTCGAAAAAAAAATCTATTACGTCAAAGACGGGACAATCGGCCAATGCGCTTTTTGGTCGCTCTATCTTGGTGACCACGAATCCAAAGTCCCGATGCATGTTGCGGGCGAAGGCGAAGTGATCGTGGACGCCAACGTGAATTACAACCTCATGTCAAGCGGCTATATCGAAGGGCATGGGTATTCGAGTCGCGGCAAGGTGACCACCCGGGGCAAATTCGGGGTCACCGAAGGAGACGGCGTACTGCCGATTCCGCTTGACAGTATTGACTATGTTTCCTCCTACGGCCGCCGGGTGAAGCCGTTGGGTCGAGAGGACACCACTCTGATTCTTATCGCCGCCGGCATGAATAATCTGCATATTCGGCGCTTGTTGCTTCGTAAATTTCGCTACGATAAGCAATACGGCGAACTTAAGCCCGACGGCGACATACCCATAGAGGCATTCTCATTTACCAAAAAAGGCGCCGCCCGCGCGTTGGCCGCACAAAAAACCAAAGAATAAAAAAAGGCAAACTTTGCCAATCCCGTGTCGCCAATCCGGGGAGGAAAAAAAAGGCTGTTTGCCGGAATCCCGGCGTTGGTACCGATCCCCCGCTCATCACCGGGGGGTTGCAGCGAAGAAATGACG
>WJJU01000797.1 GCA_014729595.1 Chitinivibrionales bacterium | reverse complement strand
CTCTTGGAGGAATGCCAGGTGCTCAAGGGCCGATTTAGGCGGTGTATCCCGACCATCGGTAAGCGCATGAATCGCGACATCGTCGAACTCTTTGTCACGACACATCTCTAAGAGCGAGATACAGTGTCGCGTCACCGCATGCACCCCTTCTTCCTGAATAAGTCCCATCAGATGAAGGCTTGAGCCCCGCCGCTTGGCGGTGTCAATCGCATTGAGCAGGACCTCGTTGCGGGCAAAAGACCCCTCACCGATTGATTTATCGATTCGCGTAAGGCTTTGATAAACAATCCGCCCGGCTCCAAGATTCAAATGACCGACTTCGCTGTTACCCTGATAACCCTCGGGAAGGCCGGCGTCAAGGCCGGAACATCCCACCAATGTTGTCGGCCACTTGCGCTCATATTCATCGGTATGCGGGGTACTACCCTTAAAGATAGCGTTTGACTCGACCTCGGGCGCCTTGCCCCAGCCGTCGCGGATAACCAATACAACAGGGCGATTATGCATCTGTTTTTGCCTTTCTTTTTTCTTTGCTCCCCGGAAAACGAATCAACGCTTTCCGGTGAACGTGGTAGTCCAGCTCTTGGTGCGGCAGCCACGCCCGCGGTTGTTGATGGAGGATGAAGGGCAAGCGTTTCAAACCCGGCTATTACAAGCTCATGTGTCCCGGGGCGACAAATCGACGATAAATTGCTCTATCTTCCATACTGCTCGACGTACGCCGGCAAGAACCTCCCCCCCAAACATGTCCGGCCCTACTCTTTACTCGGTTCCGGCCGCAAAACATTACCGGAATTCGTCGGTTCCGCGTGTAGGACCACGCAAACACCATAAATGGGTTTGGCGCCGCAACGCGGCGTCAAAATACCTTGCATAGCTGAACGGCGGTGAAAACCGCGCAAGTCGTTGGATTGAGAAGGCTTGAAGGGAACGCGGGCATACCCGCCGGGGTATGCTCTATCCCACGGAGGGGAATTGCGAAATCCTTATCGGCCAACGCCTTGATGCGATTCTTCGCAAGAGACCACGCACAAACTACCAATGGGTCCACCACCGCAATGCGGCGCCAAACACCTTCCGCAGTGGAACGGCGGTGAAAATCGACAAATTTAGGTACAATAGAGTGTTGACGGCACTCCCGACATCGCCCTTCGGGCTCTACTCAGCTTGTTCGTCGTCTTTCTTCTTCTCTTGTGCCCGATATTTGGCGTAAAAGTCCCACTCCTCGATGTGTCCCGTGCCCTTGCATGCCCAACACTTGCCCACGCCGTCACAATATCTGCAAGCGCCGTTTCCCTTGCAATACGGACATTCTTCTTCGATGGTTACTTCATTAATGCCACGTAAGGGATACCCTTTGGTGGTTGTTTTGCGTTTACCGGTGCCGTCGCAATAGGTACATTTGCCACTACCTTTGCAGTAGCTGCATTCACCGGCGTTCACCGAGCAAAACGGGCATTCCTTTGGATCATATCGCCTTCGACGCTGATCCATGCGGGCGCATGAGCCTACGGCCAAAGCGGAAAGGGACGCAACGAAACCGCGTCGTTTCATTCTCGACATCCTTCGTTGATTAGGTACCGGCGCCGCTGAGCGCCAAGACTGGTCTGTAAATATACCACATATCATGATTTAGGTGCCATAGCCATATTTCGGCCGGCACACGGAAAAATTCATTCGTAGTTTGAAAGAGCACCTCAAATATTTATATTAGTCGAAAATAGTAGTCGTAAGTTCTGCTCCGCCCTCTATTAAGGGATGTTGGGCGTCTCGACGAAGCAGTCAATCATCCTTCGAAGTTTTCGCCGTTTATCAGACGAGATGCCGGCTGAATACCATCCTGATCAGCAGCCTTCGGGCCGCTACGAAAGGATATCTTCATGCAAAAACATTGGCTTACTCTCGGCACGGTTTCACTCCTGGCGACCACCTCCGTTGTTTTTCCGGCCCCTTCTTCCAACCATGCCGACTTTTTCATCCATGAAGTCGCGAAGGGTGAAAGCCTCAGCTTTCTCTGCGTGTTGTATTACGGGCACTATCGCGGTGTTATGACCGACGCAATTGTTGAGCTGAATCCATCAATGGCAAAAGCAAGTACTATCCGCGCGGGCCAAAAGATCAAGCTCCCCCACCCCAAAAAAACCGTGGAATCGTTCGGAGGCACACGACCGCTGTTTGAACGGCGAAATAATGTAACTCAAGGGGTGATTACCTATACCCGAGGCGATTCGCGCCTAATCCCCCGCAACGGCAGTACACCATCGCGCCTTTCCGCAAACACAATTGTGTACCCCGGCGACATTATCGAAACGGGAGCCGGCGGCTTGGCTGAGATCATTATCAACAGCGAATCGGTTGTGCGTATGCGCGAGAATACGCGGTTGGGTATCGAAGCATTCCGGCAAAAGCGAAAAAAAGGGACTCGTACCGAAATTCGTTTCGATGTGGGGACGATATGGGTGAAGGTCAAGCAAGTACGTGATCGCTCGAACCAGTTCGAGCTTGAGTTGCCCACCGTAATGGTCACTGTCCTCGGAACCGTATACCAAACATCACTTGCTTCGGACAGCACCGCCGAGATAATAGTATATAATGGAGAGGTGGCGGTTAAGAACAAGATGGCACCCTTAGTAGGGAGTACCTCTCACGAAGTCGTCAAAGCCGCCAAGCCTAAAGAGGGCACGGTTTTGCACCAAGTACCGTTGGAGGATTGGGTGCATATTGTTCGATCCATGCACCGGATAAAGATCGAAAAGAACGGGAAACTGGATACTCCCCTAAAGTTACAAAGCAAACCGTCCGATAGCTGGAAAAAATGGAACATCGAACGCGATCGCCACATCGCACGGGTTTTCGCGGAGCCGCTTTAATGCCCAGATCCAGAGCCCTATTTCTTTTTTTAGCGACACTCGCGTTCTTCGTCACCACCGGTATCCTGCACAACCTCTTTCCCGTTATCGAAAATGCTTTGTATGACCTCGGTTTTGCCTGCACGCCCGACTCGCCGACCGATTCCGTAGCAATCGTCGCGATTGATCGTCGGAGCGTGAATGAAATAGGCCCGTTCCCCTGGCGCAGAGCAACCATAGCCCGTCTTGTTGAGCAAATCGCATCACACGAGCCGAGCGCCATAGCCCTCAATTTCTATTTTCCCCGTCGTGAGGGCGATACCGACAACGACAGTCTGGCGGCGGTTTTTTCACGTGTCGACAATCTGGTGTTGCCCTTTCGCGCCGGCGCTATTACGCCGCGTCCCCTGTCGGGTTCCGCATTTATTCCGGTCGAAGCTCTTGCGTACCGTTTCCATGCCGTATACAATACGGCGGAGCTGCGGTTGCAAGCCTACTATTGTACCAACAAGATCGATGTCGGCGAGCGACGGTTTATGCGCCATGCATCACGCTCAGGTTTTCTCAACATCTCGACCAGCCGAATGTCACAAAAACTCCGAGAGATAATCCATATTCTTCGTTTGGGGGAGCATTACTTTCCCTCTCTCGCTCTCGCGACGGCCGCGTCACATCTCAAACTCTCCCCGCGAGCGTTTGCTCTCGACGGAAAGGGAAGGGTCGTACTGGGCGATATCACGTTTCCGCTCAGCTCTTTAGCCGGCACATCCTATCTGAGCTATCGTGGACGATCCGGCACAATCAAAAATATCAGCGCCGCGCAAATCCTGCGCGGCGAGGTCGATACCGAAGAACTGCGAAATAAACCGGTTTTCGTCGGCGTCACCGATCCTTCCGGTTCAGCCGATTTTTTCACAACCCCCGTCGGCGTCCGATTTCCGGGAGTCGAAATATGGGCGACGGCCACATTGGACATTCTTCGAGACTCGTACGTTCGCAAAGACAAACCGGGTATTGCCCTTGCACAATGGATACTTGCACTCTTGATATTTCCCGGCCTTGCCGCAACCCTCCCGGATAATCGCCGTAAAGCCGCACTGCTGAGCGGTTCCTGTCTCGCACTCGCCGGGATTCTTGCAAGCATCTTTCTTTTCCGACACACCACCATCTTTTGGAATGCAGGCTTCCAGCTCTATGCCCTGGCATTCACTTTCGTTTGGTTCTCCGTCAAAAAACCGGCCGCGGCCACCAAAACATCAACCGAAAAGCCGAATCTGGATCAACCGTCGGACCTCGAGCAGGAATCATTACCGCCACCTCGCGAGCACGATTTCATTACCAGTATCCCGCGTACCTCGACGGCGGAATACGTCGCACGAAAAGTGGCGGAATCGTTTCCTCTTCTCAATATCGGAATGGACACTTTGGCTGCAGATGACACGGAAGGCGGAGACGAAATCGAGGTAGTTGCCGAGATTGCCAAGTTGGCGGGGGGCCGCATAGTACGTCCGCTGGGTAGCGGGGGAATGGCGGACGTTTACCTGGTGTGGAATCCGCGCATGGAGGTGTATCGTGCAATTAAAGTTCTCAAACCCGAACAGCCCGCCCGGGTACTTGACCGGTTCGAAACCGAAATTCGCATATTCGCCAATCTCAACCACCCAAACATCGTGCAATGTTACAGCGTAGGTGATTGGCACGGACTCCCCTATTTAGAGATGGACTTTCTAAACGGGATTGCCTTCGACCGCTTACTGCTGAGGATTGACGCTCTGACACCGGCCGAAACCTGTGCGGTCGGCATCCTTATAGCCCGTGCGCTTCAATATGCACACACGCAAGTGGTGACGGTCTACGGGAAAACGTATCGCGGCGTAATTCACCGTGACCTCAAGCCCGCCAACATCTTGCTGAGCCGCGGTGGACGAATCAAGCTCACTGATTTTGGTATAGCTCGCCCCGCCTCGGTTAGTCTTCACACACTAGACCAAAACCGCGTTTTGGGCACACTGCCCTACCTTGCTCCCGAGCAGTGCTCGGGGCATCCAGTGACGGCGAAAGTCGACATTTACGCCCTGGGAGAGACGTTGTATGAGTTGGTAAGCGGACATCGAGCATTTCCGCAAGAAGATATCATGTGTTGCGCCGCCGCCAAGAGCAAAGGTGAATTCGTGCCTCTACGAGAGCTGGTCCAAGTGCCGCGGCGACTCGACGCCGCAATTCGCAAGGCGATGGCAACCAAACCCGCGGCTCGATACCAGACCGCCGCGGCCATGTGCGCCGACCTTGAGTCGATCCTGAATGTTTTGGCTCCGGGTATCGCCGGTCGGCGTATCCTACCCCGTCTCGCGGACCGATATGGAGCCTGAAAATTCAACGGCGCCGAAATCCATGATTGTCACGATCAATGAGTATGAAAAACCATTCGGCCCGGGGAACTCTTGTCGCTTGCCGCCTTCGAATTCACCTCCCGCAATCGCACCATTCTCATTTCCCCAATTATGCGCTTTAGACGGTCCGGTTCCACGGATGGCTGTTCTTGATTCATAATAGCGACACCCCCCTTTAGAGGAAGTCGGATGCAAACGAAAGCGAAATATAGCTTTACCGATTCCAGAACCGCCACGGCACGGTTATTGCTAATTTGCGACCATATTCATTAACTTACCCACGCGTCTTCCAGAAAGGGGTTACCATGTCATTTGGTAAAGTGTGCCTCCGCATCGCGGCCGCGACGGCCTTGACGGTTTTTGGGGTCGGCTGCGGAGATCAACAGGCAAAGCAGGCAGGTGAAGAGGAGACAACCGCCGCCGCGAATGACACACTGAACGGGGACCTGTTTGCCACCGCGGCCCGCAACGTGCAGCGAGCGGTCAAAGACGCCAATCAGTCACTGCAAGAATTCGCCGAAAGCGTTGATACGGCGGATATCAGTGCGCGGATCGACACAATCGCCGAAAACGCACGGGAAGAAATGCGTGAGATTGCACGGAAAGTTGACGAAGAGATCCCGCAAGAAAAAGCAAAAGCACGAATCGACAGCATCGCCGATGCGACACGGCGTCAAATAAGCTCACTTGTCGATTCGGCACGGCAATCCGGCAACGACAAATAAAGCGGCCTCACAGCCGAAAGCAAGGGCGAGGGTTACCCCGTACCATTCGCCCCTTCTTTAAGCTTTTAATCGTCGCCCAAAGTCATCACTATCCTACCACCACCGAAAGCGACATCACGGCGACGGTTCACATTTGCAAAGACGGCAATGATGATTATCATTATCGGCAATTCTTGAAATGGAGCCATAGGAAAGACCTCCGACCGAACGTCTTACTATGATAATGGCCCGATTCGTCGGCGGTATTCTTACGCAAGATCGGGGAATGCCTCAGCCACCGCGGGATGCGCTATTTTACCTTTGCTAATATTGAGTGCCGCTCGATTGCCGGCACTCTTATTCAAGAAGGCCTCAAGACCCGAACCCGCCAGATCGCGCACATAGGGAAACGTAACATTGCCCAGCGCATGACTGCTCGTTCGGCTGACCGCCCCCGGCATATTGGCGACACAGTAGTGCACAACGCCGTCGACCACAAACACCGGATCGCGGTGGGTAGTAGGGTGACTGGTTTCGAAACAGCCACCCTGATCGACGGCCACGTCGACAAGCACCGTCCCTCGCTTAAGCATCCCAATGTGCTCTTGCCGCAAGAGTACCGGCGCTTTGCCCCCCGGAACCAGCACCGCCCCTATCACCAAGTCGGCGCGTGCCGCGTGTTCTACTACGGCATGGGGTTCGCAATAGGCGGTTGAGACGTTTGGCGGCATGATTTCATCGAGGTGGCGAAGCCGCTCCACATTGATATCCATAATCACTACGCAGGCACCCATCCCGGCCGCAACATGTGCTGCATTGCTACCTACGACACCGCCCCCAACAACCAGCACCTGAGCGGGTTCCACACCGGCTACCCCCCCCAGCAACACCCCGCGTCCTTTCATGTGGCTTTCCAAACACCGTGCCCCTTCCTGAATCGACATTTTCCCCGCGATCTCGCTCATAGGAGTGAGTAGCGGCAACCCACCGTGATCATTGGTAAGCGTTTCGAACCCCAGAGCGGTCAATCCACTTTCGAGACATCCTTCAGTGAGTTCCCGCGAGCTTGCGAAATGAAAGTAACAAAAAAGGATTTGGTCCTCCCGCGTCGTCGCCACCTCACCCGCTTGCGGCTCCTTAACTTTAACGACAAGATCCGCCCGTTCATATATTTCGTGAGGTGTTTCCACCATCCGGGCGCCCGCCTCTTGATATTCGGCGTCATTAAAGCCGGCCCCCACGCCCGCGTTTCGTTCAATAAGCACCCGGTGTCCATCCTCAACAAGCGCGCGTACTCCAAACGGCAACATCCCAACGCGGTATTCATCGAGCTTGATCTCTCCTGGAATGCCAATAACCATCAGCGCGTCCTTTCCCTTAATTCACACGGCAAAACCGTAACACGCATCGGCGCGACACGGAACACGACGTACAATCCGTTTTATTGGGCCGCCACATTCAGCAATAGCGCCATCCATAGCATCGTGAGTTTATTCGTTCTACCGGGACTGTACGTAACCGCAGAGAAAATAATTGCGACCCATAAAGAAGGCATAAGCGATCACTCAGGCGAATACATCCCAACGATCCAAGAAATCCCCAGCATTCAAGCGCGAGGCGGAGCGGGAACTCGAAGGTGAGGATTTGCTCGCTTCGGGAGCCTCAGCCTATTACGGGACCTCAAGGCGACGGGCACACGGTTTTACCGACATTGATGTACAAATCACGGCCATACATATATTTTCCTGGTTCTTTCGCTCTAAGCTCAACGAAAGGAATGG
>WJJU01000796.1 GCA_014729595.1 Chitinivibrionales bacterium | reverse complement strand
CTCTTCGGGAACCCGCCGACATACCAGGTGGGCCGAGTAATCAAGATACGAGATGGGACAACGTTTGTGGAAAATCTCGCTCAAGAGGATTACATGGGGATTGAAAGCATAGTAGAGGCGAGAGGTTCTTCTTTATGACGGTGCCGGAAGATACACGGATCTTTAGCTTACTACGCACCCCCCGGCCGCCACTAACCGGTCGAAGCCGGTCCACGATCCGGACAAGTCTCCCGGACTCCGCGGGAAGCACAGCTTTAAAGCAGGTCACCTTGTTAACATACGCAGTCACCGCACCATCGTGTAATCCGGCTAAGTCTCTGCCGTTGAAGATATTAGGCATGGTCCGATGCCGTGGTAACCAACCCGCACTAAGAGCCGCATTCAAAATGCGCTGCTACCCAGGCCAACCGCGACGACCCGTCCGTTTCGTTGCGCCTCCTCACCATATCTCCGAGGACATGACTCGTTTTGCGCGTTGCGGTATCACATCCAAGACTTCTCGCTCGGCGTTCGCTGACGTAGGTCATGCTGAAAGCGGCTCTTAGGCTAAAATGACCCAATCAGCAATAAGCCGGCTTATGTCGGCACACAACAACGCCACCCTGGCATAAAAATTGCGACCGAGGAGACACGGCGGATGGTATGGCTAATCCCTGAGAACCATACCCATCCATGCATCCGCTTCCCGGTTTCTTACCGGCATATAGTGCATGCGATCGCCGTAAGGGGATTGAGCACCAGCGTTGGTACGGTCGTCGGCGTTAGGCACTCTATGCTTGTTTATATAAGAAGGATGGAGGTATCCTATGGATAAGCAGGACACCAGCACTCAAAATCAAAAAAAGCCTCATCAGCGGCAACCAACCGGTGGAAACGGTACCCCAAACTGGATTTGGATTCTCGTTGCCGCTCTGGCCGGTTATTATATCTTCACTACCTACAATAATCTCGACAGGGTCGAACTCTCGTATTCTTCTTTCAAGCAACAAGTGCGGGAAGGGAATGTCTCCTCGGTTACGATCCAGGGGAAACGCGTCCGTGGCAAATTTGCCGAAAATTACTCAACACCGGCCGGACGCGGTCAGGACACCGTTACGTATCAAGCATTTAGGACCGTTAACCCCGGCTATGATAATGAACGACTGATGAGCTTACTGGAAGAAAACGGGGTTACCGTGAAAGCCCAAACCGCCGGAAACCAACTCTGGCTCTGGGCGCTTATATTGGCGGCGCCATGGATACTCATAGTTCTTTGGGCATCCTACGCTCGAAATCGGATGAAAAAGCAGATGGGGGGGAGTGGCGGAATGGGCGGCATGGGCGGCCCCGGCGGGCTTTTCAATGTTGGGAAATCGCGTGCACGCAAATATCGCAAAACCGAAAAGACAAAGACTTCGTTTGGCGATGTCGCCGGTTTGGAAAACGCCAAGAAGGATTTGGAAGAAATCGTAAAATATCTCACACAGCCCAAGCGGTTTCTTTCTTTGGGGGCCGAAATTCCCAAGGGCGTTTTGCTTATGGGGCCCCCGGGCACCGGTAAAACGCTTTTGGCTCGTGCCGTTGCCGGTGAAGCGGGAGTCCCATTCTACAGCATCAGCGGTTCTGAGTTTATTGAGATGTTTGTCGGCGTGGGCGCCTCCAGGGTCCGCGACATGTTCAATAACGCCAAAAAAGAACAACCCGCAATCATTTTCATCGATGAACTAGATGCGATCGGTCGGTCTCGCGGAGCGGGTTTAGGCGGAGGTCACGATGAGCGGGAGCAAACGCTCAATCAAATTTTATCGGAAATGGATGGATTTGAGCCGCAGGAATCGGTTGTGGTAATGGCGGCAACCAACCGCCCCGACGTTCTCGATCCTGCGCTAAAGCGACCGGGGCGATTCGACCGACAGATCGTGCTTAACCTTCCTGAACGCCCCGCCCGTAAAAAGATACTTGATATCCACGCCCGCAAAGTACCCCTTGAGCAGGATGTCGACATCGATGCGATTGCGCGGCAAACAGTCGGCTTCAGCGGTGCGGATTTGAAAAATCTCGTGAACGAAGCCTCCTTGCTTGCCGGACGTAAACAAAAGGAGAAGGTTGGCAAGGACGATTTCGAGGAAGCCGCGGATAAGATCACACTCGGTCGACGTCGGGAAACGAGTATCGATGAGGAAGAGCAAAAGCTCATTGCGTACCACGAAGCCGGGCATGCTTTAGTTACAAAATTGCTTCCCAAAACCGATCCACTCCAAAAGGTTACCATTATTCCACGCGGAAGAGCCTTGGGTGCCACCCAGCAACTTCCTGAGTTGGATCGCCACAATCTTAGTAGGGACTACCTGTTAAATCGTATTGCCGTTTCGTTGGGAGGACGCGCGGCGGAAAAGCTGGCGTTCGATGATTTCACCAACGGGGGCGCTCACGACCTTCAGCAAGCCACGGATCTGGCGCGCCGAATGGTTACGAGCTGGGGAATGAGCAAACGCCTGGGCGCCGCCACCTTTACCCAGGGGAAAGACCAGGTATTCCTTGGCCGTCAAATGGGGCAAGAAAAAAATTACAGTGAGAGCACCGGCCGTATTATCGATGAGGAAATACAAGAAATTGTGAATTCCATGGAAGAAAAGGCGAGCAAGCTCTTGCGGGATAACCGCAACACATTAGATAAATTGGTGAAAGCACTGATCGAACACGAAACTCTCGAAAACGGAGAGGTGGAACGTATTCTCAGAGAAGGTTGAGGTGCAAAAAACACGCTACGGAAAGGAAATTTCCATGGAATTTCCAAACCTTTTCGAATGAGGATACGGTATCAGGTAGTGTATTTGTCCCATTAATGATTGGATTTTCGTCGCTCGATCGTGTCGTCGACGGCTTGCAGGAATTGTTCACGGGTAAAGGCTTTGTTGAGAAAGAGATCCCATAAATCCCGCCGATCTTCGACCTGACCGACGGAGCTTAATAATAGGATGGGAACATGGCCGCAGTGGGACTCCGTGCGAATTTTGGCGATAAGCTCTCTGCCGTCCATAAACGGCATCATTAGATCGGAAATGAGAATGTCGGGGCACGTGGTCGACGGGTCGGAAATCCACTCCCAGCATTCCTGTGCGTCGGGGAATGCCACGGTGGTATAACCTTTTCTTTTAAGAATATAGGCTACTAAATCAAGCATTCCCCAGTCATCATCCACAATCGCAACTACCATATCCCCTCTCGGCGGTTTTATCGCGCATTCTTCCCGGCCTAAAACTGAATCTTTGATTTTCGCAGCACCTCTTCGGTCTCTTCGTTTACATCACACACTTCAAAGCCGCCCCTGCCTATGTGAAAGCTTTTAGTGTCCGCCCTGAACCAGCTTTCCCGCATTTTGACTATGGAGACAAACCTGCACATGCGTGCCCCATTTCGCAGGTATCGCAACATGATGGTCGATTCCGACAACTGCTCTGCGTAATCCCGCACCCTTATCGTCTCCAACGGAGCGTAAAAAGGCGTATTTTTGCTGATTACCGTCGTAGCCCCACAATCGTGCAATTTATTGAAAAACGCCGCAAAAAAAAGCGGTAACCGTTCGGGATAAACCGCGGCCAACGCAAAGCCTTCGATACCGTCAATAAAAACTCGTTGTTCAGCGACCTCTGCCCTCATTAAGAATTCGATCAGCCGTTCAGCCAGGGCATCGAGAATAAGTTCGCGCGGCGTATGCCACATAATGTGGATCAAACCTTGCTCCACATACCGCCGCAGAGGCATGTCCAAGCCGTCGGTTTTGCGCATCAGTTGCGCCGGTGTTTCTAAAAAGCCCATATAAACGCCGTGTTGCCCCTGACGTGCTCCTTCAATAAGAAACGAAAGGCCGAGTGTGGTTTTCCCGGCGCCGGGCATACCTATTATCGAAAGATTCGATCCTGTCAGTATTCCCCCATCCATCATGGTATCCAGTTCGGGAATTCCCAGGGCCACATGACGACGAGGCTCCGTGGCGATATCCTTATGGAGAGTGTAGCGGGCCTCTATTCTCGGATGAACTTCGATTCCACCATCGGTAATTTCCACTTCGTGGCTACCCGCCAAGAACCCGCTTCCACGAGTCTTATGTACGGTGATCTGCTTTACCGATCGTGGCCCGATAATAATGTCGGACAGTTCGATCACGCTGTCCACGACCGTCAGTGGCGATTTGGGTTGATGCTCTTTGATGGTAATAATACTAGTGCACATTTCCATTGTCGAAAGCGCACGTATTTGTGCCACCATTGCCAAAAAATCAGCATCCGAAGGTGCTTGGAAGAGAGCATTTTCTATGCCTTCGAATATGAAAAGCCCCGCCTTAAGCTTATGAATAGTCTCACCGATAAGCGGGACCAGGCTTGCAACTCCTTTATCCCGTATTTGTCCCTGCGCCATCAGGTAATAAAGGGAGTCCGGGACGGCGTTTTTATCGTAAAATGTGAAATGCTCTTGATGCGCGATTAATTCCTGCGAACTTTCGGTCAGCAAATTAAGATAGACGCAGCGCATATCTCGCGTGGAAATCTGATGAAAGCAGATCTGATGACAAAGCACCGTCTTGCCCGTCCCCGGAGCGCCGTAGAGAAGATGGGTATCCCCGCTGATGAGTCCGCCCATCAAAACGTCGTCGAGCCGTGGTACGCCTGTCGTGAGTCGATTTCTCGTCGCTCTTTGGGACTCCATATGGCCGACTCCTCCTGCTGGGAGATTTGCCCGAAAAAGAGGATACTCGCTTAGTACAACCCGATGCAAACACTATTCCTTCTCAATCCACGTCAATATATCCCCCACCAAGCGACCAACAATCGAGATAGGGTTACCTCGAGGGAGTGTCTATCATAAAGCAGGCGTCGGCAAAAACGAAATAGTACAAAGAACGTGATGATCGATTATACTTTGACCGAAATACCGGAAAGCCTGATGGATGTGAGAAATGAAACGAAGGCATAGTGCACGAAACAGCACCTCCAAATCATCGGGGAACTACCATGGTACACGTTGGTTGCAGTCGGTTTCGAGGCCCAAACCTTATTAATGCAGTGTTGTCCCTGATAAAAAAGGCTCACCCACGATACCGGGTACAGGACCGTATACCCCCTAAATCTTCGTGTATTCATTGGATCTCCTTAGCTCCTTTCGCGTTGCCACTCCCTTCGAAGTCACTCAGGGCACCGCACAGAAATAGTCTTTACTAATCCGGCGTCGCCACGCCTTGAAGGCACCAAGGATTTCTCGGGCCTACGAGTAAACGAATTTTTATGCGTTACATGGTACCAGCCACTTCGGGGATCAGCCACGCGAATCCTTCTCAGTAACGGTTTCGGCGACGATCATGCCGACATGTTTGCTGCACACCAAGTATCGGGCTTGGCCGATTGCGGGTGGTAATCGATTGAGAGCATCACGACGGGGCCGACCATGGTGCGCGCAGCGCTTTAGGCAGCCTATTAGTATATTTTGAGTTCCACAGCAGTTAGAGGAAACGACACACTATGTTTCATGAATTAGCAAGGACAACAAAGGAGGGTTTCAAGAAAAATGCTATCCCCGGCTTTTTCCTTCAGATAGTAGCACTAACTATCGTGCTTCTCTACTACTTTGTCCCCGCATCGCACGGGGTATTCGATTTGGCCGCCGGGATCAAGACTCAAGGCGGCTACTTCTACTCCAGCCTTGCGACAGCATTTTTCGGAGGTTTCGTACCCTTTGTGTACCTGTCACTTTCGGGACGGATTGCTCCAAAAGACAGGATTGGACACGGCACGTTTTTGGTGATCTTCTGGGCGGTTCAAGGCATGGTGGTCGATACTTTGTACACGCAGCAAGCACGATGGTTTGGTTCCGGCGCCGAATTCGAAACCATCGTCAAAAAAGTTCTTGTCGACCAGGGCCCATTCAACCTTTTGTGGGCTACACCTACAACCATTCTACTTTACGGGTGGAAAGACAGCGATTTTTCACTTGAGCGATTCCGGGAAAAAATATCCGCCCGTACGCTGCTGTATTCGTACGTCTCAGTCCAAGTGAACGCATGGTTTCTGTGGATTCCCTGTGTGGCGATCATATATTCCCTT
>WJJU01000795.1 GCA_014729595.1 Chitinivibrionales bacterium | reverse complement strand
TTCCCGTAGATAAAAAGGGCGCAGACCTGCTCTTCCAGGTCATCAGCCAACGCTACGAACGGGGATCAATCATCCTGACCACGAACAAACCCTTTAAAAAATGGCCGGAAATCTTCAGCAATGACAGCACGCTGACCTCCGTGGTTCTCGACAGGCTGCAACACCACGCCGAAACAGTACTGATCGATGGTCCAAGCTATAGAATGAAAGATAAAATCGATGTGTAGTGTGCGCGTATGTCAACGCATTTTCAAACCGGCTGAATTACCCCGTCTTCACGCCGGCGGCCGCACCGAAAAAGTCCCTTTATGGAAATGTTAGCCTCGTTCAAGGCGCATAAGGATTCTAGAGAATTAAAAAGGGTTTGTACCGCTGTATCATCCACATTGAAGGAAACCATTGCCATTCGGGAGCTTTGTTGTAGAATTCCTTAAAACGCATCTTATGCCAACCATCTTTGCATTATCATTTTCCAACAGAAGCGAATTTTTTGAGGTCAGAAAAAGCAATCATCTGGTCAATTGTCTTTAGAGTGAAGATTTTTCCTCGAGTTGCCAGCAGCATCTTTTGCATATCAGCTCGTCTGACGCCAAAGCCCCTGCCGCCGATGCATGCGATTACCTCAAACTTTGGTTTTTTGTGGAGTTGTGCCTTGTAAACTCATTTGCCCCAGGTGTTGAATTCTCGTCACTTTATCCCTTGCTGTGCCGTCGTCTTCGGTAATTTTTGCCTCTATGACTACTTGGGGGTTGAATTCATTTGGAATGATGAAATCGGGTGTCTGGTCAAAGCCCTTGATTTTCTCCGCTCTTTTCGTCTTCCTATATGATATGCCCGCCTTATGCAGTTTTTCCTCGATGGCAATTTCCAGACTATCCCCTATAAGGTCACTAACGGAATCGCGGTGGCCAGCAAACGGGCGACCAAGAAACCTTTCGTAGAGCAATACTGGATATGGTATGCCGAAGTCGGCTGCATTTCGGACAGAGCTCAACCCATTGGCTGTGTCTGCTTTGTCCAGACGGTGGACGGATTGCTCGTGAATCCCCTCCGGTCCTTTTTGTGCCAAGTCGCAGGCCACTTCGACAAGAGCTTTTACGCGCTGGACCGCAACACCTTTCTCATGGAGCGGTTTCTCGGGGCACATTCTGATCTTCCGGTCAAGTGACCTTGCATACCCCTGTGTGACTTCTATACCTGTTTTCTGTGTGGCAATGTATGCCCATTCTGGTGGGGTAAATCCCAGAATGCTTCGCAAGACGACCAGAGAAATTGGCTCTTCGCAAACTACAGAACCGATTCGGTTCGGCGTGAATTCGGCAAAATTGGATGTAGCTTTCTTAATCGCCTCATATCCGCGTTCAAAAACTGGGTATTCGACGAATCCAGCTCCTTTCGGCATCGTTACGAAATCGGATACCAGGCACGAGAAAACCGCGGTTACATAAGGTTCGGGATTGGAAACAATCTCCTCAAACGGAACTTCAAAAGGGTATTTCATCATTTTCTCCGGCTCCATAGGTTGCGGTGGTTTCAGCGACATTAAAGTTGGACGGCTGCCGGCTTCTGCGTCCCTTGGCTGCAATTTTGACCAGGTTTTCAATTGGTCCGAACCTTCCAAGAGCTTCTTGAAACACCCGAATTCTCGTAGCTGTAGGCTCCAATTCATTCCAACCACTTCGGAGTTGCCAAACGGCCAAACGTGTCAAATGGCCATAAACGATACACTTGATATCGCCTGCGGTAGAATTAACACTTGCGTTGGCTAACTCGCTTACATCAGCCTCAATCATGGCCAAGAATTCATCTTTATCTTGAGGAATCCACTTGCGCGGAACTCGGCCTGTGCTGCGGGCAACAAAGACAGTATCGATGATCGATGATGTGCTATTACTGATGTGAATTGAACCACCCATTTCAGCGGGGCATGGCAAAGATGCCGAACAAACCAAACCAGAGTCTAACAATGCAACACCTACTGCAAGATATGCTTCGATTCGATTGTGATGGTAAGTAAAAACAAGAGGTCCCCCGGGCTTGAGCCCGTAGGCCATCTTTCGAAACACTTCGGATAATCCTTCAGTGAAGTGTGCCAAATCACGACCGAGAGTTTCATTTGCGGTTAATTCGTTTTGCCGGCGAGTTGTCAATGGTTCGAATTCGCCGATTTCTTGCTTTAAAAGCTTTCTGAGCCAGACATAACAGAAATCCATCAACTCCGCATATTGAACATTGCCGAAGTAAGGCGGGTCGGTGAAAACAGCATCCAGCGATCCCTTTCGAATCTTACTCGTCGTGGCATCTCTGCAGAATACCGCGACATCTTTGCTGACTCCGTTTCCGTTTCGTCTGTCCCCAATCCATTCTTTGTCCGTATACACAGTCTCTTTTCCCCTGCCATTGCAACGAATTTCGAAGGGCTTGCTACAATAGCGTTTCGCAGCAGCGTATTTGGTGAGTATGTTGCTCCACCCGCCGGAACCAATATTGATTCCTCGCTTGGCATCGATAATGCCCATGAAATTAGACTCACACTGTATTAGCCCGACGGGAAATCCATGCACTGAAAAAATGTCCAACGATTTCAGAGCCATGGTGTCGTACCGGCAAAGCATATTCTGGTATCGTAGCAGATCCGAAAGATTTGTGGCCAACGCGTTCCTAACTCTCACATCTTTGATTTGAGAAATGTGCTGCGCGCTTGCCTGGAGCAGCAGTAATTGCCGAGCATTGAACATTTCTCTATACTTGTGGTATCCCCATCTTAGTAGTCGATTGGTCTCATCACCAGCAGGGATGTCATCATCTGGAATAAAGCTACCCTTCTGTTTGGATAGGAGTTGCTCTGCGAGCTGATACTTCTCGACATCATTCGGGTCTGCCTTTTTGAAAAACCTGCCTTTGTGCTTGGGCCTGCAAAAGGCGCAATGGTATTCGAGGGCAAACAGCCTATGGGAAGGGGGAGGCGCGCCTTTAGATGGGAACCTATTAATCGCATTACATTTGCGGCAAGTGCATTGCCCCCTAAGGGCTGGGCCCCTCAAAGAGAATGGTGTTTTGCACGTGGGGCAGTTCCCTGGCTTCGTCCTCTCAGTTGTTTCGTGAAGTCCTCCACATGCCATACAGACAAACACGTTTTTGGGGTGGCGGACATCTTTTGCTACAAGGCCACCCGGAAACAAATCAATGGTTTCGCCACAGATAGAACAGGGTATCGTCTTAACCCATAGAAAGTACTTTACGTCTGCTTCTGGGTTTCCACAATGGAGACATTTTGTCTCCATTAGATTGCCATATGCACTCTCGAGTTTTACCCTTAACGATTCGCCTTCCTTCAGATAGTTCGCGATTTCGAGGTAGTCAATTTCTTGTTTAACAATCCAGAAAGCCATAGGATTAATGTCAAATCCGGTTACTTTGCAGGACAGCCGATTTGCCTCAACAAGCGGCGTTCCGCCTCCCATAAATGGATCCAATACCCGCTTTTGCGGGAAAGAATTTGATGAGAAGTAACATTCTCTTAGCGGAATACTCGAAAACTCAGAGAGTATAAGGCTGCGGAAGAGGGTTCCTGGCCTGCGCGCAAACCACTTGTGGATAGTTATTACTCCGAGCACAATTTGTGTTAAGGGTCCAATCGCTGAAAACCTGACCTAAAGGTCAGCTCATACGCTATCAATTAGCCGTAACCCTGCTCGAAGTAATATAATCGGTCGATAGTTTTGCTGAACCTGCTTTTCCCTCAGTGCAATTTGCGAAACAAACGGTATATCGAAATTCTCTTCAAGCACATTTATCTCCTGTCATCACCAGAATCAGAATGAAAGTCCAAGATTCTGTAGTTTTATGCTCATGGCAATAGAGCTAACATCGAATTCCAGTGCCATTTTACCGATAACATCTTCAGCAACGTCTATGCGTCCATTCCGGATGAATTTGTTCAATGCTTTCTTGATGAAGGGTGTCGGCATCAGAAGTTCGGCGGCAAAGGTGTTTGCAACGATTTCGGCTTCGTCTACTGCATCCTGAGACCTTCCATTACGGAAGAATATCTCTTTGTCCACGTACAATCCGGAACGGTCAGAGAACACAAGGTGTCCCAATTCGTGGGCAATGGTGAACCGCTGACGAACAGGGGCGTGGCTTTTATTAACAATTATCATACTTCGCCCATCGTGAACTTTCTCAAGAACTCCGGACGTTTCATCCGGCAAGTCTGCTTTCGCAACATCGGCATTCAGTTTGTCAGCAATTTCTTCGATATTCACAGGCCATTTCTCAACACCAAGGTTGCGAATGGGAATTTGAGCCCTTCTTTCAACAGTGCCTTTTCTCATTGTTTGGCCTTTCGTTTCTGTTGTTTTTTCTTCTTTTCCACGATTTCCCGGATTTCGTAGATAGCGCGTTCTTCCATAACCACCCCACCATGCACGAATACCGGAGCATCACCATTTTCCCCGAAGATATCCGAAAGCGAAGGGAGCAGGTCTTGCGGTTGCACTTCAAGGACTCGTGCAATCGCATATAAGCGGTCTATGGGAAGTTTTTGGCGACCGCTCTCAATCAGTACGATAGAGGGGCGTTCAAGTGATACTTCTTTGGCAAGGTCTTCCTGAGAAAGGCCCTTTGCCTTGCGGATTTCCCGAATTCGGGTACCTATCTGGGAATAAATCCGGTCTATTCTTTTTCGTGGCATATAATATGAAAATAGAATGGATTCTTCGGACAATCAAACAAAATTGTTATTTATACCAACCGTTTATACTAACAACACATAAAATGGTTTGCCAGTGCAACGCACATGATGTATGTTAATTACATAGTGAAAAATGCTTTTAACCACAATCAATGGAGGAATCTGAATGAGCAGGAACCAACATGTTGTGCCTCACGGCAACCAGTGGGGAGTCAGGGGAGCAGGCGCCAAACGGTGCAGATCGCTTCATTCAACACAGGCGGAAGCTATTCATGCTGGCCGGGGGATTGCCCGGAATCAGCAGGGCGAACTATTCATTCACAATCGGCACGGGCAGATTCGCGACCGGGATTCTTACGGAAACGACCCTTGTCCGCCTAGAGACCGGGTGCACTGAGCATCCAGAAAGGATTTCTGAAATGAGCTATTGGAATACCGTCACGGAATTGGACCATGACTATATGGTGCGGGAACTTATTTCGTATCTTAAAAGTAATGGCTATACCGGCATAGAAGCCGATATCACGGGATACAACCAGCCAGCATTAGTATACTGGGAAAGTAACCGAAACGGACACATACCTGATGTTGTCGCCCAGAAAAATGGTAAAGTAACGATTTTTGAAATTGAGACAGTTTCCGATATGGCAAGTGACCATTCAAAGAGCCAGCGGGAACTGTTCAACGCAAATGCCAAGCAGCATGGAAAATCTTTCGTGCTGGTCGTGCAGCAAAGTGCAAATGCTGACGCAGAAAGACTTCTTGCATTCGAAGATATACAGGCAGAGGTCTGGACAGTGAACCAATAGGGGGGCTATCGTTGAAATAGTAGAAACGTCTGCAAAAACCGGCTATGTCTTGGTTTTCGCCAAGTACATCCGGAAAAACGGGCGAACCACCATAGCGAGCCACCTGATCCTGGTGGATTTCGAGGTCCTCGGAAAGACACAAAAAGGTGAATTCAGCCATAGACTACTCCGCCGGCTTTTTTAGTGCTTTGGCGTATTTGCGGTTCACTTTATCAAGTGCACCCTTGAAAGCAGCCCGTCGATTGGCATCTTTGACCGGCGTAAGCACCAAGGCTTGCCCGTCCGTGGTAACCTCGAATGGCGTTTCGGCTTCAGCGCCAACAAGGTCGAGAATCGGTTTTTCAATCACCAAAGCAAGACTATTACCGTGTTTTGTCAGTTTTTTTACCATAATGAACCTCCATTGCCGCTAATACTATGTATATACCATGCATCACTTGAACACCATGCGTGTCAATACCTTTTGATTGAACACACAATTTCATAGCCTTTCGAGTGCTTCCTCTTCCCGCGCATCCACAATGTGGGTGTAGATTCGAGTTGCCGAATTATCGCGATGCCCCAACGCAGATTGTACAAGCAAAGAAGGTCGTTCGTGGCGCTGTCGAGGTGGGTCGCGAGGGTGTGGCGCAGCTCATGTGAGGTAACTCAGTGCCGGAC
>WJJU01000012.1 GCA_014729595.1 Chitinivibrionales bacterium | reverse complement strand
TCAAGTAGGCAACCGAATGCTTGGCGAACGCTTGAGCAACCTTGTTTCGTTCAAGGCGGCCAAGCTTGCCGCCGGAGCGGTACTCACCGCACCGGCGCTTCCGTTGCTTTTTATGGGCGAAGAACATGCCGATCCCAATCCATTCTTGTACTTCACCAGTCATGGTGATCCCGCGCTCGGTGAAGCGGTGACCAAAGGTAGACGAGAGGAATTCGCCGGATTTGCGTGGGACCATACGGCCCCGGATCCTCAGGATCCGGCCACATTCGAACGATCGAAGCTGGACTGGGGATGTCGGTCCGAAGACGAGCATCGTTACATGTTGGGTTTTTACCGTCGGCTCATTCATCTTCGGCGCAGTGAATCGGCACTGGCGATCCCCGATAAGAAGGCACTGCGTCCGTGGCGTTCTCCGGCCGGGAAAGTGTTGGTAATAGAGCGGAACCAAAATGAAGAGACGGTCGTCGTGGTGCTGAATTTCGACAACGGCGATACAACGGTTATGTGTCCGTTGTTCCAGCGTAACGCGGAGAGACTTATTGATTCGGGGGAACGACTTTGGGGGGGATCGGGAAACACAATGCCCGAGTACCTCCCAGAGGATTCGCCCGTCCGAATTCCACCACTTTGTTTTGCAATCTATCGACCGGAGAAATGCGAATAGATGGAACGATACGTCTGTATTCACGGTCATTTCTATCAACCGCCCCGAGAGAATCCGTGGCTCGAAGAGATTGAGCTGCAAGATTCGGCTCATCCTTTCCATGATTGGAATGAGCGAATTACGGCCGAGTGCTACGGCCCCAACGCTCATTCCCGCATTTTGGGCGCCGACGGAAAAATTGTAGACTTAGTCAGTAACTACAGCCGAATGAGCTTTAATTTCGGCGCGACCCTGTTGAGTTGGCTGGAGCGCCGTGATCCGGAGACGTACGAGGCGATAATCGCCGCGGACCGCGCAAGCCGCGAAAAATTTTCGGGCCACGGCGCCGCGTTGGCTCAAGGCTACGGTCACATAATCATGCCGTTGGCCAACAGCCGGGACAAGCTGACCCAGGTATATTGGGGAATGCGCGATTTTGAGCATCGCTTCGGCCGGACGCCCGAAGGAATGTGGCTCCCCGAAACCGCCGTCGATCTCGAGACGCTCGAAATTATGGCCGATCACGGTATTCGCTTCACGATACTTGCGCCAAGTCAAGCATCGAAGGTCAGGCTCGATGAGGGGGGCGAATGGCATGATGTCGCGGGGGGGAGTATCGATCCACGTTATCCCTATCGTCTTGTCCTCGGATCCGGTAAAGAAATCGTGCTCTTTTTCTACGACGGCGGTATTGCGCATGATATTGCGTTTGGCGACGTACTCAACAACGGGGAGCATTTTGCGCATCGTCTTGTCTCAGCTTTCGACAACGATGGGCCACCTCAACTGGTTCACGCCGCCACCGACGGCGAGAGCTATGGCCACCATCATCGTGCCGGAGATATGGCCCTGGCCTATTGTCTGCGCCATATAGAAGAACGGCATTTGGCAAAGCTTACAATTTACGGTGAATTTTTGGATAAATTTCCGCCGGTACGAGAAACGCAAATAATCGAGCGCACCTCGTGGAGTTGTATTCACGGCGTGGAACGGTGGCGAAGTGACTGCGGCTGCAATTCGGGGACACCCGGTTGGCACCAAAAATGGCGCGCGCCGCTACGTGGAGCAATGGACTGGCTCAGAGATACGCTATGCAGGGTGTATGAAGACGGTATGAGCGAGTATACGAACGACCCGTGGGAGGCGCGAAACCGCTACATTGACGTGGTGCTGCAGCGCGGCCACCGATGGCCCGAGGCGGACTTGCGGCAGGTGACCGGCAGATCGTACCAGGCCCCGAACACACGGGTTCGCATTTTGCAGTTACTCGAAATGCAGCGCAATGCGCTCCTCATGTACACGAGTTGCGGATGGTTTTTCGACGAAGTATCGGGCTTGGAGACCACGCAAGTTATCGCCTACGCCGCGCGAGCCATACAACTTGCCTCACAGGTGGCCGGGATATCGGCGGAGAAGACGTTTTTAAAGCTGCTGGAGCGAACGCCCAGCAACATACCCGAGTACGGCGGTGCTGCGCATGTCTATCTCAACTTCGTGAAGCCCTCCGTTCTCGACATAGTAAAAGTCGGCGCCCATTTTGCCGTCTCGTCCGTGTTTGAAGATTACCGGGACACCGCCACCGTTTACTGTTTTGACATCGATGTGCGGTCGTTTGGGCGCGAGGAAGCCGGACGGCATAGGTTGGCCGCCGGGGAAGTATTGATCAGATCCCGCGTGACCGAAGAAGAACGGTTGCTGGGATTTACGGTGGTGTACTTGGGTGAGTATAATCTAACGGGTGGAGTCAGAGAGCTTGAAGCCGCGGGAGAGCTGGGATCGGCGAATGAAGAGATATCCGAAGCATTCCAGCGTAGCGATCCCGGCGCCGCCATCGGCCTCGTAACCAAATTTTTCGGGGAGGGGACGTATACGCTGTGGGATATGTTCAGAGACGAGCAGCGTCATGTTCTCTCCAATTTGTTAAGCTCTACCCTCGACGACGTCGAGATAACGCTCCGGCAGGTCAAGGATCATCACTACTCCCTGTTGAGTGTTCTCAAGCAACGCGGCGTGCCGCTCCCCAAAATCCTTTCGCGTATCGTTGAGTCGATTTGTGAAGCCGATTTGTTGCAGGGTATGGAAGAAGGTGAAGCGGGTTTGACGCGGATACGTGAAGCCGTGGCGGAACGAGAACGGTGGTCGCTGTCGCTGGATCGCACCGTTGTCGGCTTTGCCGTCAGCCGCACCATCAATCGACTTATGGCCCGTTTGGAGGAATCGCCCGATGAAAATATGATATTGAAATTGTCCGGAGAAATCCTGGAAGTGATCGCTCCGCTCAATCTTCGCTTAGATATATGGCAAGCTCAAAACATCTGTTTCGTGCTGGCCCGAAGATTGCGACCCGGCAAGAAGGATCGGGCGCGGTGGGGCAGCGACGACGCCCAGACATGGGTGGAGAGCTTCGATAAATTGGCCAATCTTTTAGGGGTGAGTGTAAATTGATGCATATCCCTCGAGCTACATACCGACTTCAGTTTTCCAAAAGTTTTACTCTTGATAATGCCGTCGAGGTTATTCCGTATCTTGCGCACTTGGGTGTATCCGATCTTTATGCTTCTCCCGTATTCAATGCGCGTCCCGGAAGTACACACGGATACGACGTTGTCGATCACAACGCCATGAATCCCGAACTGGGAGGGACGGAAGCGTTTGATCTCTTGGTACGGGTACTGAACGAGTATTCAATGTCCCTTCTTCAGGACGTCGTTCCTAATCACATGGCTTTCGATAAACACAATGCCTTGTTGATGGATGTCCTGGAAAAGCGGGACCGTTCTCCGTATGGCGATTTTTTCGATATCGATTGGCGGCATCCGTACGAAGCCTTGACGGGTCGAGTGCTTGCGCCGTTTTTGGGTCAGTTCTACGCGACGGCTTTGGAGGAGGGAACGATTGAACTGGTGTACGATTCCCAGGGATTGGGGATTCGTTACTATGAACATCGTTTTCCGCTGTCCTTGAATTCGTACATGCGGGTCTTTGGGCGAGACGGGGAGCGGCTCGAAGATGCATTGGGCGCCAACAGCGCCGAAATCGTTCGTTACCTGGGGGCGCTTTACTATCTGGGGGATCTTGCGAATTCGTCGAATCCTATCCTGGACATTGATGAATCCACGCGCGCAAAACGGGTACTGCGCGACATCTACGAAAGCAACGAGGTCATACGTGGACACATGGACGGCTGTGTTACCGCGCTTAACGGCTCTAAAGGCGATCCGTCGAGCTATGACGAACTCGATGCGTTGCTGTCGGAGCAATACATGCGCCTTTCGCTCTGGAAGGTTGCTACCGAGGAGGTCAACTACCGAAGGTTCTTTACCATAAACGACCTTATCTGCCTTCGCGTCGAGCTTCCCAAAGTTTTCGACCATATCCATTCCCTTGCATTCAAGCTTACCGACAAAAAATCGATCGCCGGACTGCGCATCGACCATATCGACGGGCTCTACGACCCCGAAACCTATCTGCATAGGCTTCGTGAACGATGTCCCAAATCGTATCTAACCGTAGAAAAAATACTCGGATTGGATGAAGACCTTCCGCCGTGGCCCGTGCAAGGAACGACCGGTTACGATTTTTTAGGTCAGGTAACCGCCCTATTTTGCGACAATCGCGGCCGACAACCTTTGACAAGACTTTACGGCAAGATTACCGGTGAAAATCGTACCTGGGGGGCGGTTCTGGCCGAAAAAAAACGACTCATTGTCGGTAAGCACATGGCGGGCAACATTGACAATCTTGCCCACATGCTCGTTCATCTGGCGGGTGAGGAGCGTTACGGGCGCGATATCACCCTTTACGCGCTTCGGCGTGCGTTGGTACAGTTGGTTGTCTACTTTCCGCATTACCGAAGCTATGTAGGAACACGGGGCATTTCCGATGCGGACAAAGAGAACTTGGCCGTCGCTTTTCGGCGCGCACGGGAGGAATTCCCCGATCTTGCCTATGAGTACGAGTTTATCGAGAACAGCTTTGGCCGCGCAGCCTCCGAAGATCCCAAAGCTCACAGCGCCCGGGAATGCCTTATGCACTTTCAGCAGTTGACCGGGCCGTTGATGGCCAAGGGGGGGGAAGACACCGCATACTACACATACAACCGGCTCATCTCTCTCAACGAAGTCGGCGGCGATCCCGGCCGTTTCGGAATAACCCCCGACCAGTTCCATTCGTTCAATCAGCGACATGCAAAGCACTGGCCGCACACCCAAAATACTACGGCAACGCATGATACCAAGCGTGGTGAAGACGCGCGGTTGCGGGTCAATGTTCTAAGCGAAATGCCCGCGGCCTGGGCGCGGTTGGTCAAGTCGTGGGCTCGGCTCAATCGACATCATAAAACATCCCAAAAAGGCTTCCTGATTCCCGACGCCAACGATGAGTACCACCTTTACCAGGTGTTGGTCGGTGTATTTCCGGAGGATGCCGAAGATCCGGAGAGATGGAAAGAGTTCGTGGAACGCATTCGTGCGTATATGATGAAGGCCGTGCGTGAAGCCAAAGTGCATACCGCATGGATCAAGCCCGATACCGAATACGAGGAAGCGTGCAGCAGCTTTGTTACCGGCATTCTCGACAAGTCTTTGAGCGCGGAATTTCTCGATGAACTAACGACGTTCTCGCGAACGACGGCCTACTACGGGCGCCTTCATTCCTTATCGCAACTGTTGTTGAAAATGACGGTACCCGGCGTTCCCGATTTCTACCAAGGTACCGAAAGCTGGGATCTATCACTTGTCGATCCCGACAACCGCCGCCCGGTGAATTTCGCCGCACGACGGCGAATGCTGGAAAGTCTGGACAAAATGGTTATGAGCGAGCGCGTTGCCGCTTGCACCGAGCTTTTGCGTTGTGCTCAGGACGGTCGGGTGAAGATGTTTCTTACTTCGGTGGGGCTCCGTTCCCGCCAAGCGGCGCCCGACGTGTTCAACGAGGGAGAATACCTGCCCTTGTCGTCGTCTGGAAAATTCGCGAGAAACGTAGTTGCTTTTGCACGTCGATCCCCTCGAGGTTGGGCGATCGTCGTAACTCCTCGCTTGCTTGTTTCGATGGTTGAGCCGGACCGCCCTCCGCTGGGAAAAGAAATCTGGCAGGGAACCACCATTAGCATTCCGGCCGGCGCACCAAGCACGTGGACTGACGCCGTCACCGGGCTGAAGCGAGCACTCAACGGCCGAACGGAGGTCGGTGAACTCCTCGACACCTTTCCGGCGGCACTGTTGCTGAGTGATTGATACGTACCGTCGAGGCAACCTTACGAGAATATCTCGGATGCCGTGGTTAAGCCGCAGCGCCCCGCATCATCTTCGTTG
>WJJU01000794.1 GCA_014729595.1 Chitinivibrionales bacterium | reverse complement strand
GTATCGGGCGTCCCCATCCAATGAATCATTATCCGTACCGTGCTCAGGTAAATGAACATGGCCGTTAACGCACCCGCGATAACAGAGATCAGGTTAACACGAAAAGCCACCTGATCAAAAAAGCCGAAAAGTATGGAGAATGCTCTACCAAGCAGAACATAAAGGGGATTACCGGGCGGATGCGGAATACCAAGCGAATGGGACGCGCCGATATATTCGCCACAGTCCCAGAATGAAACCGAAGGCGCCACTGTCGACAAATAGACAAGAAGGACGAATACCGCCACACTCAGGGCGATAATCATGTTGCGCTTCTTATGACCCAGATCCATTGTTCCTCACTTTCGGTGGGGCCGGTTCTCCGGCTCTTGAGGTGTGCTCATATTTTTATGTATGGCGTCCATGACGCCGTTCACGAATTTCCCCGAATCATCGGTACCGAACTCTTTGGCAATCTCTACGGCTTCATCGATTACCACTCGATACGGTACGTCTTCACAATAAAGGAGTTCGGCGACCGCCACGCGCAGCAGATTGCGATCAATGGCCGCCATGCGGCCCAGTTCCCAATTACGAGCGTGCCGCTTAATTAAGTCATCGATATGTGCCGAATTCTCGCCAACAAATTCCACAAGCTTCACGGCATATTCTCGAACTCGCGGACCCAATGACCGTGTTTCGGCGATGCGCTCCAAGACCTCGGAAGGTTTTTCTCCGGTGCGCATTTCCCATGCGTAGACGGCCTGAAGCGCCAATTCCCGTGATTTTCTTCGTTTTCTCATTTAGGTCCGCCCGCGGCGAAGCCGCTGGAAAGTTTGCCCGGCGAGACAGTAAGAATGCCGCCGTTAAATCTTTGCAAGCAAGTCGGCCATTTCAATGGCGGTCATCGCCGCTTCAAAGCCCTTGTTTCCGGCCTTGGTGCCGGCGCGCTCTATCGCCTGCTCCAGCGTCTCGGTTGTCAAAACGCCGAACGCCACCGGTTTGGCCGTCTCCAACGCCACGGCCGCAACGCCTTTCGATACCTGTGTCGCCACATAATCAAAATGAGGGGTGCTCCCACGAATAACCGCACCCAAACAAATCACCGCATCAAACTTTCCCGACTCCGCCAACTTGCGGGCCGCCAACGGGATTTCGAAAGCGCCCGGAACCCATACGATGGTAATATCTTCATGCTGCGCGTTATGACGCACCAAACAATCCATCGCCCCTTCCAGCAGCTTGCGGGTTATAAATTCGTTGAACCGACCCGCAACAATGCCGAAACGCTTCCCGCCGGCTTGAAGCAGCCCCTCGATTACGGTTGACATAAGTGGCCCCCTTCAAGAAGATGTCCCAATTTCTGTTGTTTGGTGGTTAGATATCGTTCGTTTTCTTTGTGCGGTTTGATTTGAAGGGGAACCCGTTCGACAATTTCCAGGCCATAGCCCTCGAGACCGACTACCTTCCGTGGATTGTTGGTCATAAGACGAATTTTGCGTATGCCCAAATCGGCGAGTATCTGCGCACCGATTCCATAATCGCGAAGATCCGCGGCAAATCCAAGATGCTCGTTGGCCTCGACCGTGTCCATGCCTTGGTCCTGAAGAGCGTAGGCTTTGATCTTATTGACGAGACCGATCCCACGCCCCTCTTGCCTCAGGTAGAGCACGACGCCCTCTTCGTCCGCTATCCGTTCCATTGCGGTAAGTAATTGGTCGCGGCAATCGCATCGAAGTGACCCCAGTACGTCACCGGTAAAGCATTCGGAATGGACGCGAACCAATGTTGGTTTTTCGGGATCGATGTCGCCCCTCTGAAGGACGACATGGACCACACCGCATAATTTGTCTTCATAAGGCTTGAGAATAAAGTCACCCATTTTTGTGGGAAGTCGTGCATTCGAAGGGCACGACACAAAACATTCATGGGCGGTGCGATAGCGAATCAAGTCGGCGACCGATATCACTTTGACATCGTGCTTTTGGGCAAATTCCACCAACTGAGGCATTCGCGCCATCGTACCGTCCTCATTCATGATCTCGCAAATAACGCCGGCGGGACACAACCCCGCCATACGCGCAAGATCAACGGATGCTTCGGTTTGTCCGCATCGTACCAAAACCCCACCCTCTCGGGCACGTATCGGGAACATGTGACCCGGTTTGATAAAATCGCCGGGGCCGGCGCCCGGATCAACAAGCCTGCGAACCGTCACCGACCTATCAGCCGCCGAAATACCGGTCGTGGTTCCCTCACGCGCCTCGACCGTTACCGTAAAAGCGGTCTCGAACCTGGAAGTGTTATCAGCAACCATCATGGGGATATGAAGTTCATCGAGCCGCCGCCCCTCCATGGCTACGCAAATCAGACCCCGACCGTGGGTTGCTAAAAAATTTATTTTTTCGGGAGTACACGTCTCAGCAGCAAAGGCCAGGTCACCCTCGTTTTCACGGCTTTCGTCATCGACAATTATAACGATTTTGCCGTCACGATAGTCCCTGATTACGGCTTCGATCTCCGCAAACGTCTTCAAAAACCACTCCGTTTCATCACCTGCAAAAGGTTTTCATCTCGTTGTGCCGCCGTTTGGCCGGCACTACGACAGTCCAAGAGATGCCGTATGTACCGTGCAATCACATCACATTCGATATTCACCGGCTCACCGGCCTTAAGGTATTCCATGGTGCTACCCGCCAAAGTATGCGGAATTAGCGATACGATTATTGTGTCGCGCTCGACAGAAGCAATGGTGAGACTTACGCCGTCAAGCGCCACCGATCCCTTGAGCGCCATCAGCTCCGTAAGCTCCGACGGAACCCGAAACGCCCTCATGACGCCGCCACCCACCGATCGATCACTCACCATCGTGCCGATTCCGTCGACATGCCCCAAAACCATGTGGCCGTCAAACCGCCCGCCCGCGGGCAATGCCCGTTCGAGATTTACTTTTTTGCCCCGAATTGCCCCGGCCAGGGTGGTTCGGGTGAGTGTTTCGTAGACGGCTGTAAAAAATAGCATATTACTCGAACAGTGTTCCATTGTCAGACACACCCCGTCCACGGCAACCGAAGCTCCCACGGCCACCTCAAAATCCGACTGAGCCGGCAAGATTCCAAGGGTGATATTCGCACCTTGGCGACGCACATCGGCGATAGTTCCAATTGTTTCCACAAGTCCCGTAAACATAGGCTCAACTCCACACCGGCACGCCGCTCACCATGATATCATCCGCCATTCGCTCCACGGCAAGATCCGTCAAACGAACCGCCTTGCGTAACGACAACGCCTTAGAACCCATTTCAATTGCGTTCAATCCCCCACCCAAAAGAATGCCGCCGTAGAACCAGCAAATACGGTTAACCAGCCGATGTGCAAGGAATGAAGACGCCAGCTTTTGCCCTCCTTCGACCAAAAGGCTGGTCATACCCTCCCGATGCGCCATCTCCAGAAACAGCTTCAAATTAGCCGGTGTACGAAGCGAACCGGTTCGCCACAGCTCAACATCATCGTCGGCTTTCGTAATGGTTCCCGCCTTGCCCCCCGGGCAGACGAATACGGTACGAGTACTCTTTGCGCCGCGTCGAAGCCGAGAGCCGTACCCCTCCTCGGGATCGGAGGCGAAAACTATTCGCGCCGGCGAGCGGCCCATTACATGACGCACCGACAACCGGGGATTGTCAAGCCTCAGTGTTCCCGCGCCGATTACGACCGCGGCATGACGACGGCGAAGGTCGTGAACTACCGCCCTGGAACTCTGCGAGGTTATCCATTTCGATCGACTCGCCTTGTCCGCTATTCGACCGTCGAGCGTGGTTGCGAGCTTGAGGGTAACCCATGCCCTTCCGCTGACCGCACTCCAAGCATAATCCTCGTTCAGCGCTACGGCTTCTTCGCGAAGCAATCCTACACTCACCTTGATACCCCGACCTCGCAGATAGCGTATACCGCGCCCATTGACCCGAGGATTGGGGTCTTTAGCCGCCACGATTACTTCGGCCACCCCCGATTCCGCGATGGCGCGACAGCACGGAGGGGTACGCCCAAAATGGGAGCATGGCTCCAACGTCACATAAAGCGTCGCCCCGACTGTGCGACTTCCGGCGGCCGACAGCGCGACAATTTCCGCGTGTTCTTTCCCCGGCGGTCTTGTCGCCCCTTCACCCACAAGCCGGCCGCCTCTTACAACTATCGCACCAACCGCCGGGTTGGGAAATGTTGTTCCTTTAACCGCCCGAGCCCGCTCAAGTGCCCGCTTCATGTATCGTTTATCGCGGTCGGTAAACGGCCGTGTCTGCATGCATTACTCCCCAAAGAATTTCCAAAAAATACCTCACGCCCCCATTGTACACCAACCACCGCTATGATGATTTTGGGGGCCTATGGCGAGTTTTGGGGGCCATGTATATTTTTATGTTCTTATGGAAATCATAAACACACCACGGCAACTACTTTTCAGTCTCGCACTTCGGGGCGATCCCGCGGCATTTCACACCTTGTTCGAAGATCAGATCGGCCAAGGCTACCGTCTTCTGCTGGAGCAAAAGCAGAACTCCGAAGAAGCACTAGCCGCTCTCGGTTCGTTTCTTCGTAAGACGTATTCCAACTTTATGGAAAACCCACCGAGCGATTCCCCCGAGACATGGTATGCAATCCGCTGGGAAAAGCATTTCGGCGAAGGGGCGATCATAGCGAAAGAGCGCTCGGATGAGACGGGCTCGAATTCACAATCATCGCCGCCTTATGACTCCATCCATCTTGAAATCCATCGAGCACATACGGAATGGTCCAGAAGCCGCAAGCAGGGCCGAAGACATCATGGGAATGCGATCGGCCGATCTCACCGAAAATCTCTACGTGCGCTCCTTGTAATTGGCCTGCCGGTGCTGATCGGCGGCTATGTTCTACTGACCTTTTCGGGCATGGTGCCGTCGCTTTCCGTATTTGCCGACTACAACTCCCGAGATACCGGTGTAAGGCAAAAGGAAAGCGGAACCTCGCGACAAATATCACCGGAGCCAGAAGATTCGACCGGGCACAAGGGAATGCGGGAAGACTCGGTTGCTGCCGAGAAACATGCGACTCAAAAAAACACCCCCCCAAAAAAACACAAAGAAGTTTCTCGTTCTACGGCGCCCAATCGGAAAACGCGGAAAACACAATCAACCACGCTTGCAGCCAAAGAATCCAAGCGTTCCTCGCCTACC
>WJJU01000793.1 GCA_014729595.1 Chitinivibrionales bacterium | reverse complement strand
GCGATGGCCTGCGGCACAATGAAATCCCAGCTCATCCCTTCATTGGTCGAAGCCATAAAGTAGACACCCCCGCTTAACACATTTTGATTGATGAGCCACCGAAAGGTAAGCGTATCACCCACGTTGTAGGATTCCCCCGCACTCGGAGCAAGCAGAGTTACCGCCGGCCCGCCGGCTATCGGAAAGCTGATACTGTCGATTGATGCGATTGGCTGCGTAACGATTTCGCCGTCGGAACGATGAGTAAGAAGTTCGCTTTCGGTGAACGTGACGCTGTCGATTTGTTCGGTCCCGACGGTACGAACTGTACCATCGTTAAGATGAAGATCCATCTGACGGGGTTGCGCCCATAAGGCACACAGCGGCAACAAAACGGCGCTCCCGATCATGCACACCAGTGAACGATTTCCGCGATCCATGAAGGCCATGAGCTTTCCCTCCTCCAATGTAGTGAGCTTACCTGAACTCAATTAGTTTTTGATTCTCTCGTTGATTCTCGTACGCCAAGCGAAACCACGCCGCGCTTCTTGCGACCGACGACACTCGTACCTCGTCGAGTCGTCCGCGCAAATAGTCCTCGTTTCCTCTACCCCCCAAAAGAAGCGGCGCATCCCCGGCAACGATCGGCTCAAGATTTGACCACGTATTTTCCTCAGCCACCCGCACGCCGTCGAAAAACACTCGTGCCGTATCGCTCTTCACGATCACCGCACAATGGTGCCAGCCGGAGGTCCATCGTATGAACCCCCTGTGAAGCGTGGTTTCCCACCCTACCAACGTCAGCCCACTTGGGCGTGGGTCGGTAGCCGGGTCGAATAATGCGGGGTTGCACTCGAATGCATAGCCTTCAACGTCGTCCCAGGCGGTCTTCTTTGACAACACGCGATAGTAGCGATTCTCGGTAGTGTCGTCAAGATTGACCCAGGCGCTGATCGAAAGATCGGTCGTGAGAGCCAACGATTGATCGTTGCCGCAGTCAAGATAGTCGTCGACGCCGTCAAAACGAGCGCCGAATCCGATATGGCCCGTGTCCGAACTCGTACCCCCTATCGCGACCCCGGCATTTCCATTTTCCGTAGCGTCGGCGAATTCGTCGTCCGCCAAATGCCATACACCCGCGAAACCGTTTCCGGCGCTGAATACGTCGGCTTTGTTCGAAAGAGGACCTGCTTCCGGATTGCCCCAGTACATCACGAAAAACCCTGCGTCGTCATCCCCTCGTATGGTATCGACGGTAACCCAAACCGCGGCCGTCCGGCCCGCGGAGTCCCACATCTCGATCTCGAAGGGAAGGGGATTACCCTCGGGCTTGGCAAAGCGAATGTCGCGACCATCGCCCAACGCCTGATCAAATGAAAAAGTGGCGGCGTCAAGTCGAACGAGTACCGGAAAATCGATAATGTCTTTACTCACCCCCGCACCGCTTGCCGAGGTGTTCAGATAAATTTTGCGGCTGTACTTCCACGACGGCTTCACGACGTCGGTTCGTGTGGTATCGCCCGCGGGAGCACGGACACTGTCCACTTCGACGGGGGCGAACGACGGCGAAACGACGCGAATTGTGTATTCACCTGCCGGAAGGTCGGTTATCTCGTAACCACCGTCGGCGTCCACGGGTATTAATCGCTCCAAACCATAGATCTGGACATAGACGGGTTCATCGCTCTGTGAAGTCAACGGTTCGACCGTGCCCTTGATCGTCGCGTACGGCGCCGTCTGCAGTTGACCCAAGTCAATTGAATCGTTCCCGGTGTGCGAGAGTCGCATTAAAACCGCCGATGTCTTGTAGTCGTTGATTTCCAGCGAGTAATCACCGGCCGAGATCGAACCGATACGAAGTCGTCCGTCGCCGTCGGTCAGTATGCCGTCACCCGAACCGTCGGTTGCGCCGGCGGTGTCGGCCAGATAATCATTAGGTCGCAGTCGTGCCGTCGCCCCTGCAACCGGAGCGCCGTCGGCGTCCGTGACCATACAGGTAACTATGCCGTTACCTTGTTGGCTCGAACCTCCCGCTACAGGGTTGTGAGAGCATCGTACAAAAAGCGCGGGCACAATCGCGGCAATGAATATGGTGCTACGAATCATTATCAGTCTCCTCGGGATTGCGGCTGAGCGGAAAGAGCTGGAGATTCATATTATACACTCTTTCGGAGCCTACGTCATCATCGACAATGCGTACGACTCGACTGATGAACTCCTGCATCTCTTGCTTTATCTGTCCGTAAGCCTGAGGAGAGATGCCGACGGTGAGACTTTGAATATCCCTTTCCGACGGCGGGAATCGATCGATCGCTTCCCGCGCGCGCTCGCTCATGAAGGCATTGTATGTGCGGACCGCTAAAGAACTGACTTCGGCCCCCGAAGTGATGGCCGGTTCGGTCTGCACGTAGCGCCCGTCGTTGGTTTTCTTGAGGAATCCCTTATCGAGAAGGAAGGCTATGCTCTCACGGGCTTCGCCGGGTTTGATCGGCGGCGTCAGGGATCGGGCGATAAGCTTGTAGTCATCCTTCCAGTCCACTAAGCAGGCCAGCTCACGAAGCGCTACGCGGTACCAGCATGAATAATAATCGTACAAGTCTATCGGAAGCCGATATTGGCGCACCTTCTGCTTCAGGCCCCTCATTTGCTCAAGGGCCTGCTGCTTCTCGACCGAGGTCCGTCCTTGATTAAAACGCACCAAAGCCGAAAAATAGCGCGCATCGAACTCCGTGAGACCAAGTCCCTTGATGAACTTCTCTATCGTTTTGCCGGTAAGCCGGCGCCGCCCTTCCATCACGTCGCGAAAATGTGAAGGCGAGGTAAGCCCCGCTTTTCTCGCGAAGTAACGATGAGAAAAGTGGGGAAACCGTCGCTTGGCGTCGGCATAGTAGTCACTGAGATAGTGACGAAAGTCATCATAGAATTGGATGCGTTTCATATCATCAATATACCACCCTTTGGGAGCGAAATGCGCCGCAAAACACCAAAAGTGTACTGATAAATAGTACACATTTTAGCCTAAAATTGCCATTTTCAGACTTTTAAGCGCCGGTACGGCCCGCAAAAATAGTACAACCTTCGCTTCGGCGTTCGAAAGCCCGGGACCGCATTGAGCCGTTACGTATCAATGCATTACCATGGTCTTCGAGTTGTCGCCGGCGCCGGCGTTTTAAAAGAAGCGTAGCGTGCGTTTTGCATTGCCGGAAAGCGTGCTTCATTATATTTTGTAGAATGTGCCGATCACAGGATCAGACGGTGTATTCCACCTCCCCCGCATTCTGCTTTTAACCAAGCGGTCCGGGACTCAGATCACTCCACACAAACGAATGGAAAGGAGCGTTCGCGTGAAACGACTACGACGTATGGTGGGGATTTGTGCGTTTCTTGGAGTGGGCTTGGTGCTGAACTGCGGCATATCGGATCCCAATGCACCGCAAGCCAGAATCACCGAAAACAATGAATATGAGAATGATGCATTAGGAATACGTTTTTCACTTCCCACGGAATGGGACCGGGAACTCGGCGCAACCCGATTCGACAATGTCGTAGAAGCCAACCTTATCACTTTGTGGAGAGAAGACTCGGTTACTAATTCAACGATAGTGGTAGAGATTCAGAAAGACATCGAGGGTGCCGACGACAATATTAATTGCACACACTTGTCCGAGCAATTAGAGCAAGACATTCAAAACGATACGCTCACCAATCTCGAGAATTTCAGTGTTCGCTATGGAGACGACAAGCTCATTCAGGGCACGTCCCAGAGGGCATGTTACCATGAGTTCACAGCCGTACGAACCGAAGCAACCCGGCTCGACACAACCAAAATCCCCCTCAGCGGCAAGCAGCTTTTTTGGTATGATTCCGCAACACGGTTCACCATAATCTTCACCTTCAGTGACCTCGAAGCAGGTTACATCACGGGCGTCGCCGCGTTCGACCAGCTAACCAACTCCATAACGTTCTACGACGATTAGAGCGGGCAAGAGTGTTGACTCAGACATAGGGGTGTTCGGTGGCTCCGACGATCGCTCCCTCAGTTCCCCGGGGTACTCGAAGTATCCGGAGCCAGCGAACGATAAGAGCTTATTCCGAGCCGATACTCATCGGATTTATTCCTCCGCGCAAAACGGCCCGTCGACTTTTCTCCAGCCGGTCGGTCCCTTGACATAGCCCCAGCCCTCCGCTCGGCGACACGAATCGACGCGGGTTGCGGCGATAAGTGGATAGGTTTTACTCTCTTTGCCCACGGGAAAGGTTTCAGATCCTTTGACGATTCCTTCTACGATAGCCAAATCGTTGATGTTAAATCGCTCCGCAAGGCTACTGTCGGGACTCTTGGCGACAAAGCGACCGCGTGTATACTTTTTTGAGCCGTGCGCACCCAAAAAATCCAACGGTATCTCGGCGATTACCAGGCGTGTACCGTGCGGTGTATTGGCTACATCTTGTACCGAACCGCCCCACAATACCCGCGCTCCTTCGTAGTGTGCGGGATTATACAGAACCGTCTCATAGTTGTCCAGGATAGCGGTGCTGTCAACGTGTGACGCTACGGTCAAACCGGCGACCGCTATCGTTGCGGCAATTATGTGGTGCATGCTCTTCATCCGTCGCCTCCTTTTCTCTGTCGCCGCCAAGGCGGATCTCTTTTGCCTTGTGCATGCGACAAACCATACTGATTGATGTTGTACCCGTCGTAATAAGCTTATCGATCTGCCCCACCCCCTCCGAACGCCGTAGCTTACCGGTTCACTTACTACTATCGCGAATGTTAATTTTTTCCACACCGCCCTCGCGCATAAATGAGAGAGGGTATGGGAGAGGATCGTGACGGAAGGGATTACGGCGGCTTAGAGTCGGCGCATTTTATCTTATCCGCAGTGGTAGCACACCTGGTTGCGTAACGTGTTTTCTTCAAAGAACAATCGTATGTTTTCCAGAGTCGTATGTGCTATATTTGTCATAGCTTCGCGGGTAAAAAATCCCTGGTGCGAAGTGACCAGGACATTCGGGAAGGTTGTCAGCCTCGCAAGAACGTCGTCGGTAATCGTCTCGGATGAGAAATCCTCGAAAAAGTACTCCGTTTCCTCTTCATAAACATCAAGGCCGGCGGAGCCGATTTTTCTTTGCTTGATACCGTCGATCAGCGCCCGCGTATCGATAAGCCTTCCACGACCCGTATTGATTATCATCACTCCGTCTTTCATTTTCCCGATAGTATCACGATTAATCATATGAACGTTGTCGGGGGTAAGTGGGCAATGAAGGGTAATTATGTCGCTGTCGGCAAGTAGCGTATCAATAGAGACATATTCGTAGCCCTTCTCAACCGCGGCTTCGTGATTTTCGTACACATCGTAAGCAAGTACCCGCATCCCGAAACCGCGCAGAATGTCGATGGCCGCAAGGCCGATTTTTCCGGTTCCGACAACACCGGCCGTCTTGCCGTGGAGGTCGAACCCCATAAGACCGTCGATGGAAAAGTTGTTGTCGCGTACACGGTAATAGGCACGATGGGTTTTGCGGTTGAGCGTCAGCATAAGCGCGACGGCATGCTCGGCGACGGCGCGAGGCGAATAGGCCGGTACGCGTACGACTGGAATTTTTTCTTGCAACGCTTTGAGATCCACATTGTTGTAACCGGCGGAGCGAAGCGCAATGAGCTTGATGTCGTTTTCATATAGTGCTTCGATATTGTGCGCATCGATTGCATCATTGATGAATGCGCATACCGCATCCGCATCGCGAGTCAACGAGACCGTATCGTGCGTTAATCGATCCCGAACAAAGGATAACGAATAATCGTAATCCCGATTTGCCCGGTTGAAATATTCACGATCGTAGGGCTTTGTGTCAAAAAATACGATTCTAGGTTTCATCCGTGCCCTCCTTTTCGCGGCCGTTACCACTACCGGGTAGACCGGCGTGGCTGACCGCTAATTCGCCGTCATGTTGGTCGATTTTGTCCAAACGCTTTCCATGTTTTCCGTCACCCTCGTTTTCCATCCCCTCAAAAAGCCGGTCTATTTGGGCGTTTGAGAGAGTCTCTTCTACTAGCAATGCTTGTGCCAACTTATCGAGTTTCCTCCGATTGCTCGAAAGAAGCGTTTGGGCTCGTTCTTCGGTCTCGAGAATCAGTTTGCGCATCTCCTGATCGATTTCTCTGGCGGTATGTTCGCTATAATCTTTCGATTGTGCCAATTCACGCCCCAAAAACACATGCTCTTCACCCTGATTGTAGGTCATCGGCCCCAATTTATCGCTCATCCCCCACTGACATACCATTCGTCGGGCGAATGCCGTAACCGTTTTGAGGTCTTGTGCAGCTCCGTTGGTGAGGTCGTTAAAAACGAGTCTTTCGGCAACGCGACCACCCAGCGCCACCGCCATGCGATCGAGTAAATAGCTTCTGCTGAGATTGTGTCTATCCGATTCCGGTACTTGTTCGGTTGCTCCTAGGGAACGTCCACGCGGTATTATCGTTACCTTCTGGAGTGGATCGGTTCCGGGCAGCAGTTTCGCAACCAAGGCATGGCCCCCTTCATGGTATGCGATTATACGGCGTTCCTCTTGATCGATTTTCTCCTCGCGCTCCGCCCCAAGCATGATTTTATCGCTGGCCTCGTCAAAATCCGCTTTCTGGACCTTTTCTTTCCCTCTTCGCCCGGCCAATAGCGCGGCTTCGTTCACTAAGTTGCGCAGATCCGCGCCGGAGAAGCCGACCGTGCGGGCGGCCAGTTTGTCTAATTTAACATCATCATCTATCGGTACCGCACGCGTATGGATTGCCAATATTTTGGCACGGGCCTGCTTTTGCGGCATATCGAGCGTGATTTGCCGATCAAAACGCCCCGGACGGGTGAGGGCGGGATCGAGCACATCCGGCCTGTTGGTTGCGGCGATAACTACAACCGATTCATGCGGTTCGAAACCATCCATCTCCGAAAGAATCTGGTTAAGCGTTTGCTCGCGCTCATCATGGCCGCCACCCAGGCCCGCACCCCGGGTTCTACCCACCGAGTCAATCTCATCGATAAAGATAATCGCCGGGGATT
>WJJU01000792.1 GCA_014729595.1 Chitinivibrionales bacterium | reverse complement strand
GAATCTTCATTATTGATTGGTCACCCGACGGTCGACGAATCGCGATAGGTTTTCTTGACCGCGGACATAACAAAATTGGTGTTTACGACACCGCAAAGAAGCAATTCGAGATTGTATGCGACACCGAACACGATGAGCGGGATCCACGATTCGGCCCCACGGGCTCCGACCTCTATTTCTGTTCGGATCGTACCGGGATATTCAATGTATACCGCTACGAATTCGACGGCGGCGGACTTGAGCGGATAACAAATGTTTCGGGCGGCGCATTCATGCCCGATATCGACGGTAGCGGTACCAAGCTTGTCTATACCAATTACGACAAGGACGGCTACAGCATCTATCTGCTTGACACCATTCAGCCGGTTGCGGAACTCGGCGACGGCGCTATGACCGAACACAAATCGGTACCGCCGCAGAACTATACAGCGAATTTTTCGGTCCCGCGCGATTATCACCGCGCACCCCGTAAATTTGCGTTGATTCCCAGTTTGTTCGCCGAACAATTGGTAACCGAATCCGACAACGTATACAAGGGTGAAACCGCCTTCAAAGCGGGTGCGACATTCTTCTTGTTCGATCCTCTGGCACTTGACGGAATCGGAAACGAAATTGGGGGATATTTATTACTCGAGCCACACAAAATCGCCGATTTCATCAACCTTAAGCAGGGCGGATTTGGAGCCAATGTCAACTACGACATGGGTGTGTTCGCGCGAACCGGCGTATTACCGCTCGGCGTTTCGCTGGATATGAACATGCGGGGTATTGCGGGTGAAGACGAGGTTTATTTCGAGGAATACGCAAAGTCCGATGAACGCGGGCCGACGGCGACCATGCCGTACGGCATTACCCTTAAAGACATCAACCTTGTTCTTACCCACGGGTTTGGAACCGATCCCATGCGGCCCTCGGCCGGTCTCCAATTGCACGGCATGGCAAGCTTGAATTCCTACAAAGTTTATCTGGATGCATCGCAATTTCCCTATCCGTATAATCACGGCGACTTATGGTATCATCCCGCGCGGGGTAACCGGTTCTCGTTGTTTGGAACATTTCTCGATATGCCGTACACCGCCACGAGCGCCATTTCACCCAAAGGATGGTACGCCAAGCTCAAATACGATTTTTGGAATCAGAAGCTCATGAAGGATGAGCACGGGATTACCGTTGGAGAGAACGGCGCTATAGAGGTCAACTACAACAGGTATCAATTTCACGAAATGCGTGCAAGCCTCAAACACGGGCGACCGGCACCGTGGCACCAAAAGCATGACTTCTACTTCGAATACGACGTTACAGGAATAAAACTTACTGAATCTTCGAAAGAACATCTTCGCGAGGAAGGTCTCGAACAGAAACTCCCATCGTTTTTTCAGCCGGTGGGCTGGGTACCGGGATATGCGTACCTTTTTCGGGACACCCTTTACAATTCAAACGGACAAGACTCGCTGGCCTTCGATACGGTACTCGTTTCGGGGGACCTTGTCATGCAGGGTCAGTTCTCGTATCGTTTTCCGCTTTGGCCCCGCCCGATCGCCCGAAAGTTGGGCTGGGTATTTTTCGATCACCTTTACGGAGCGGTTAACGTAGCCGCAGGTGCGGCGTGGAATACGCCCAAGGATTTTTTGGATTTTCATAAAGAGGATTGGATGGTTTCAGCCGGCGGCGAAGTACGGTTGGAGGCACTATCGTTCAGTAATTACCCTTTATACATCAAGTTCAAATTTGATAAGGGGCTTAACGAAGAATTTCCTCCACCGATCGGAGGCTGGCACTTAGCCCTCAGTATCGGCATGAGCTTCGACAATTGGGATTACATCACAATCCCCGACTACTTCAGTCCTCGCCGTTCCCGCGGCCGCGGGACGGCACCTCGGTAGAAAACAGGGTCGGACCAAGTTAAGTCTTTATACACCAAGAGGTTACCTCAACCAAGCATGGCTTAGGATGCCACAAAAACGGCACTTTAGCGCAAAAACCAGAAAACGGGGTCGGACCAAGATAAGTCTATGCAATCCAACAAGTTACACCTACTCAACACGCCGAAAATTTGCAAAGACAGAAACTGCCTACCCCCCACCAAAGGGACTGCCGCCACATTCCAGCCAGGAATATTTATTCTCACCTGATAGGTAGTCTCGGCCGTCGGTAGTTCCGCTAGAGCTTTCATAGACCATCGACTCCTCTCGAAGAATCAGATTTTCGCTTTCTCCCGCAAGCCAACGTATGTTTTTGCGGCCGCCCCGCCTACTGAGTTTTTCCTTGTACGTTTGCAGGAAGTGCTTACTTCCCACAGCAACGGCCTCAGTCCATTTGGACTCTCTGCTACAATGCCCACTCACAAGCAAATCGCTTAAATGGCTATCAAGCATTTTTATCATTTCATCATGAGAGCTTGTTCCCAGCAGCTCAAGAAGCTTCGGATGGGCAATTATGCCATTCCGCTTTTTAGGATTGCGAATTTCGTGGAATCCGCAATGAAGCCATTCTCGTGGGTGCGTGACAACCCCGGCCCGTACCATGTTCAGATCGATGTAAATTACGCATTGCAAAAGGTGCCGCCTGCTATCAATGGCGGTAGCATGGTATCGATCCTCCCAAAACGCCCCTCGTCGCGAGAAAGCATCGTTGTATTCCTGCGCCGTGCGTCCTTCGATTAATTGCATACTTCGTTGAATGCATCGTGACGATCCATCGTCAATAACGATAAGATGAATATGGTTGCGGGTGACGGCATAATTGAGGACTTTCAAACCTTCGCGTTTCCTCGCTTCACGTAACCAGTGGACCCAGCGCAGGCGAATACCGGGTTCTCGGAGAAGGAATTCCTTATTGTGACATCGATGCGTTAGATGCCAAGTATATCCGGGTAAGTAATGGCGATGCGCGCGTGGAATAAGCACCTCCCTATTTTTCAATTTAAGACGGTTGCAAAGCTACTAAGACATTGAAAAAAATACACTTAAATTGGTCCGACCCAGTTTGCCGCACAAAAAAAACGGGAGCGATCTCCCCTATCGAAGAACGCTCCCGCCGCACCAATGGATGCCGGAATATATAGGCATCCTCAATACACCCCACTTAACACCCCGCGAATGGCTTATAACACTCGCACCATAACAACACCCTCGATTCCACGAATTTTCCCGGCCGCCTCTTCGGTTAGTTCGCCGTCGAAATCGATAATATTATATGCAAGTCCATCGTGATGCTTGTTGATCATGTCGTCAATATTGAGCCCTTCGGAAGCAAGAATCGCCGTGATCTGCCCCACCATATTGGGAACATTGCGGTTCGCAACGGTAAGCCGTCCTCCATCGGATGGCGCCATTTCGCAATCCGGAAAATTTACGGAATTTTTGATATTACCATGCTCTAGATAATTGCGCAATTGCGTAACGGCCATACTTGCGCAATTGTCCTCAGCTTCCGGCGTCGACGCCCCTAAATGAGGAAGGGGAATGACATTATCTATGTGCAAGAGGTCGTCATCGGGAAAATCGGTCATATACGCACCGACCCCCCCCTCGGCCAGAGCCTCTTTGAGGTCCGCATTGTTAACTAAGCCACCACGGGCGAAATTGAGAATCCTGACGCCTTTTTTCATAAGAGCAAGCTTATCGTGATTGATCATACCACGAGTGTTGTTGGTGAGCGGCGCATGAATCGTAATATAATCGGCTTCGGCAACCAGGCTTTCGAGACCGACCGCCCGCTGAATATTGCGCGATAGGCCCCACGCCGCCTCAACCGAGATAAAAGGATCGTACCCAATTACCTCCATGCCCAAAGCCGCCGCATCGTTGGCAACCATCACACCGATCGCTCCCAAACCGATAACACCAAGCTTTTTGCCCGCAATTTCGGGCCCGGCGAATTGCGATTTTCCTTTTTCGACAAGCTTGGGAACCTGGTCACCCTTCCCTTTGAGTTCTTTGGCCCATGCCACGGCCGGAATGATATTGCGCGAAGTGATAAACAGCGCCGCAATCACCAGCTCCTTTACACCATTGGCATTGGCCCCGGGGGTGTTGAATACTACGATCCCACGATCGGTGCACCCCTCGACCGGAATATTGTTCACCCCCGCACCCGCTCGCCCAATCGCCTTTACCGACGGCGGTAGTTCCATATCGTGCATCTTGAAACTGCGCACCAGAATACCGTCCGGGTTGAGTATCTCCGAAGCGATCTCGTAGTCCTCACGCGGAAACAAATCCAATCCTCGGGGCGAAATCTTGTTCAGCGTTTGTATCTTGTACATTAAATCCTCCCGTGCGTTATGCATTCTCGGTTTCGAACTTTTTCATGAACGCCACCAGTTTCTCGACGCCTTCAAGCGGCATGGCGTTGTAAATACTGGCGCGCATCCCACCTACACTCCGGTGACCCTTGAGTGTTACAAGCCCGTTTTGGGCGGCTTGCTTGATAAAAGTCGCATTGAGTTCTTCGGTGGGAAGGACAAAGGGAACGTTCATTAATGACCGATCTTCAGTCGCGGCCGTACCTTTAAACAAAGAAGAGCTGTCGAGAAAATCATACAGAAGCGCCGCCTTTCGCTTGTTTACCTCTTCAATTGCCGAAATACCACCCCGATCCTCCAGCCACTCAAAGACCAAGCCCGCAAGATAAATAGCATACGTCGGAGGAGTATTGAACATCGAGCCGGCCTTAACATGCGTAGCATACCGAAACATGGTCGGCGTGGCTTCCAGCGCATCACCAACCAAATCTTCGCGGACAACCACAAGCGTTACGCCGGCCGGACCGATATTCTTCTGTGCACCGGCGTAAATAATGCCGAATTTGCTCACGTCGATTCGCTCCGAAAGAATGCACGAGGAAGCATCGGTGACAAGCGGAATATTTCCTACTGAGGGAAGCTTCGTGTAGCGTGTCCCGTAGATCGTGTTGTTGAGCGTGATATGAACGTATGCGGCATCGGGCGAGAACATGTCCCGCTCAAGCTTGGGGATGTACGAAAATGTCTTGTCTTCAGAAGAAGCCACCACATTCACATCGCCCCAACGCTTTGCTTCCGCAATCGCCTTCTTAGACCACGCTCCCGTATTAACATAGTCCGCTCTCGCACCTCCGCTGAAAAGGTTGAGCGGCACCATCGCGAACTGACTCGAAGCGCCCCCCTGCAGAAAGAGAACATGGTAGTTGTCGGGAATGTCCATAAGCCGGCGAAACCTATCGCGGGCGGTCTCAATAATATCGGAATATTCTTGGGACCGATGGCTCATCTCCATGACCGACATCCCCGTCCCTCGATAATCGGTCATCTCCGCCGCAGCCTTCTCCAGCACCGGTAAGGGAAGGGCGGCGGGACCTGCGGAAAAATTGTAAACTCGTGCCATACGAAGCTCCTTTCTAGATCAAACGGATGTTTTTTTATTCACTCATTATTAAAAGCAATTCTGGCTGATAGAATCGCGAACTCTCGCTCGACATCCATTGTCGTCACAAAAACCTTCTCCGGATTATGGCGAATCGGTGCGGGAGAAAAGTTCACGATACCGCGGACTCCCCCTCGCATCAATCGATCCGCAGCCTCTTGTGCGGCCAAAGGCGGAACGGCGATAACCCCAAGAACGATCTTTTTGCGCTGAACAATTTCGGCGATTTCATACGCCGGAAAAACTTCTATTGACGTTCGAATTGTCTCAAGACGATTGATGTTGCTGTCGAAACCGGCAACCATCGTTATACCGCTTTCCCTAAAGCGCTCGAATCCAAGTATTGCCGTACCAAGTTTGCCCAATCCCACTACACATGCGTTTCTGGGCCGCTCAAGGTGCAATCTATCACGTATATGAGCACGCAGACGCGTCGTATCGTACCCGGATCCGACATTGCCTACTTCGCCCAGAAGACTGATATCCTTACGGATACTATGAGGAGCAATATCCAAAATTCGACCAAGTTCCGACGAAGACACCCTCGCTTGCCCTTGTTCCACCAAGTCACCAAGAAGCGTATAAAGCATGCACAGCCTGGCAATCGATGCTTCCGGAAGGCCTCTCTTTTCACTCATACCCGACCTCAATAGTGAAACATTTCACAACCAATATACACTAAAAAACGAGAAATGTCAAGTGAGCAGACCAGCCCCCCCCCCTGCAATACTAATCAAATCCACTAATTGTGAATCATTTCACCACCACTAAGCGATGCCATTTGAGACGCTTGAATATGCCTTGTATGCCCCAAATCATTTCCTCGGGGCGCTTGTGGTGTATCAAGCCACTATGTTTGAAACATAGCACTATTGAATTACCGCGCCCGACACCCTATACTAATATATTGATCCGCCGTTGAAAAAGCGCCCCAAAACTGTGGCCGCCAATGCTTAACGGCAGGTTGCATGCCCCATCCCGGCAAAAAAACGGCACCATAGCAGGAGTAATCCTAATGCAAGCCGACATCTTGAGCACCCAAACGCGACACATAACGCCCATGACCTCCCTGACCACGGTGTGGAACAGGATGCAGGAAGCGATCGGCTATGAACCTGACCCCGAAGACAATCTCGACACTTTGCATCAACGTGAACTGAAAGTCATCCATGCCATAAACATATTTAAAATCGTCATTTATTCATTATACGGAACCTTTGACCTATCCTACGTAGTGTTTTTCAGTCACGGCTCCTATTCTTCACTGGAAGTGTTTCTTTACCTTACCATATTGGCCTCCGTTATCGGCTTACTGATCCTGCTTCACCGCGCAACCAATACTCTTTCGTACCGAAGTTGGCCACTGTACCTCTCCATTGGGATTGATTACTTTGCCATTACCACCCTGTCGCTCTACTTCGTGTCCACAGCACAAGACTTCGGCTTCAGCAAGCGCGAGTTCATGCTTGCCATATCGCTGTTTATTATTATGGTAAATGTGGTGATTACCTTTACCGGCTCGCTTCGAGGTACGCTTATTGCCTCAATCTGCGGAGGCGTGCTTAACGCTTTCAACTTCCTTTATATCGACGCCGGGTCGCTTTTCACCGTCTATACTACTGTGGGCATCCTTGCTCTCTGTATATTCAATTACGTTGCGGCCTCATTCATCAGAAAAAACCATATCCTCACAACACGCCTGGACGGCAAAAACAGGCGCCTGAGTTCGGCCCTACAACAACTACACCAGGCCCAGGGCCGCCTTGTCGAGAGCGAAAAGATGGCGACCGTCGGCTCGTTGGTGACCGGCATTTCGCACGAGATCAATTCTCCTTTAGGTGTGGCCGTAACCGCTTCATCAGCCCTTAAGCGGGATATTGCCGACTTTACGGTCGATTACAAGAAAGGTGCAATGACTCATGCCACTCTGCAGACGTTCCTAAAAGACTCGTACGAAGAACTGAGTTTAGTGGAAAAAAACTTGGAACGCGCATCAAAACTCGTGCAGGAATTCAAACAAGTCTCGGCGGATCAGATGCGGGATGATTCGCGGATCGTTGACCTTCACGATTATCTTTCCGAAATAGTCGACAGCCTCCGGCCGGCCGTTAAGCCCAAAAACGTCGCGGTGGAATTGCATTGCACCGAAGGCTTGGCGCTCGAAACGTACCCCGGTCTGTTCGCGCAGATCCTCACCAATCT